>JANOHH010000773.1:0-1172 GCA_031406395.1 Verrucomicrobiota bacterium
GGCCGTCGCTCCACGTCGAGTGGTTGTGCAGCGCGCCTTTGAGATCGGTCCATTCGATCAACTTGGGTAACACGCCCGACTCGCCAGCAGCGAATTCGCCATGGTCTTCGCGCAGTTCAGGCGGCACGAAAGGCAGATTAAGCGCGGAAAAGATCTCCGCCTCGTCCTGGCACTTGACGAGCAATTGCGGGTCGCGGGTTTCGTCCTTGGATTTGAACAAGCCGTACTCGTTGAGCCGCAGGCCACGCTGAATGGCGCGCTGACGCATGACGATGTTGTGCTCCTTGCTGCCGGTGAAATAGGCGAGCGCAAACGGAAATTCCGCGTCGCTCACCACGCGCAGATCGCACTGGATGCCACCTTCGAGGATGACACTCGCCTTCGTGTCGCCTTGCGCGATGACCTTGAGGATGCCGGGCTGCGCGACAAAATACCCGATGACTTCGACCGGCTGCTTCGACGAGGCCAGCAGGTCGATATCGCCAATGACTTCCTTCGACCGGCGCAAACTGCCCGCCGTGCTGCAACGGATCACGTCGGGATGTTGTCGCAAGCTGTCGAGCAGCGGCTCGGCGGCTGTCAGCGCGTCGCCGAGGCGATGTTTGGCGGCGTATTGCCGTTTGCGAGCGATGCCTTCCAATAGATTGGTCTGGGTCTTCTCGCCAAAGCCGTCCAACTCGGCGACCTGGCCGGCCTGGCAGGCGGCTTCGAGCTTGGCGATGGAATCCACGCCGAGCTTCTTGTTGAGCGCCTGAATCTTTTTCGGACCGAGGCCGGAAATGTCGAGCAGCTCGATGAGACCGGGCGGGATCGAAGCTTTCAAATCTTCGTAGTATCTCAACTTTCCCGTCTCCACGAGCTCGGTGATTTTTTGTTCGAGCGCTTCGCCGATGCCTTTGACGTCGCCGAGCCGTTTTTCAGCGACGAGTTTGGCGAGCGGCTCGCTCAAACCTTCGAGCGTGCGTGCGGCGTTGGCATAGGCGCGGGTCTTGAACGGGTTTTCGCCCTTCAGCTCCAGCAGCGTGCCGATTTCGACGAGTACCTCGGCTACTTTGTCTTTGTCCATACGCCGATTATGCCGCAGGGATTCCAGCTTCTGCAATCATTTGAGGAAGGTTCACCCATAATCCATTAAAGCGCTCCACGACCGCCCTCACCCTGACCCTCTCCCC
>JANOHH010000777.1:0-1054 GCA_031406395.1 Verrucomicrobiota bacterium
GGGAGCGTTCGTGGCGGTGCTGAACTTCGTTCCTTACTTCGGCCCCGTCGCCGGTGTCATCGTACTGGGCGCAGTGGGCCTGCTTAGTTTCGACACGCTGTGGAAGGGACTCCTGCCGCCCGCCTGGTATCTGCTGCTCCACGTCTTGGAAGCAAACCTCGTCACGCCGGTGTTGCTCGGTCGCCGTTTCACGCTCAATCCAGTAGTCATTTTCGTTTCCTTGATCTTCTGGACCTGGCTCTGGGGAGTGCCCGGCGCGTTATTGTCAGTGCCGATCTTGGTGTCGATCAAGGTCGTTTGCGACCGCGTACCCGCGATGTCATCTGTCACCGAACTTCTCTCCCGATGAGCTAGGAGTACTTTATCCGAGCATCCAAACAAAACACATGAACCTCTTAGCCAGATGCCGTCTGCTCGTGGGCCGCCTGAAATTGCACCGTGCACAAAAGCTTGTGGTGGCAGTGGTGGGCGGTAGCGTCGTGCTGGCGGGTATCGCGATGCTCGTGTTGCCCGGCCCGGCCATTCTGGTCATTCCAGTGGGGCTCGCAATTCTGGCGACGGAGTTTCTTTGGGCGAGACGCTGGTTGAAGCGCGCGCGGGCTTTGCTTCCAAAGGGTAAGAAGCAGTCCTCCAGATTTTCCAGACCTCTTGGCATGCTGATTCCGCATCGCCAGTATCTGCTCCTCCTCGCGGCACTTTTCGGCTTGTGGTGGGTCGCGCTGGCGATTAACCCGCTGTACCGGAATCCTTGGCTGTTGGAGAATGTCCCCGTTTTCGCGGCCGTTGGCCTGTTGGCATGGTTTCATCGCCGACTGTTGTTTTCGCGCGTGTCCTACACGTTGATCTTCGTGTTCATGTGTCTGCACCAAGTGGGGGCGCATTACACCTATTCCGAGGTGCCATACGACGTGTGGTTTCAGCACTTCACTGGGCGAACTTTCAATGGTCTTGTTGGCTGGGAACGCAACAACTTCGACCGCGTCGTGCATTTCAGCTACGGCCTGTTGCTCGCGTATCCGATCCGCGAAATCTTTCTGCGCGTGGTCAACGTGCG
>JANOHH010000781.1:0-3067 GCA_031406395.1 Verrucomicrobiota bacterium
TGCAGCAAACCACCAACACCACGGCGCTCTTCCGGGGCGAGTTGTCGCAGAGCTACGGCTTCTACACGGTGGCGGAAGACAACGTCGGCAACCGTGAATCCGCTCCGCTCGTTCCGGACACGACGACCCTGGTCGTCTCCAACGCCCCGAGTCTGGCGACCATCACCAACCGGACCGCCCAACCCGGCAGTTCCTTGAGCTTGACCAACATGGTATCGGGAACGGCGCAAGGGGCGCTTGTCTTCTCGCTTGGATCGTTCCCCGGCGGACTCGGCATCAATCAAACCAATGGCGTGCTGAGTTGGACCCCCAATTGTTCCCAGGGCAACACCACGAACGAGGTCACCGTCTGGGTGACGGACAGTGCCCGGACAAACATCTCCGACGCGATCAGTTTCCTGGTCAGTGTGGAGAAATGTGTCGAGCCAAGCCTCGGTCAGGTGATCGTGCTGGCGGGTGAGAGCGGTCAAATCCCGCTCAATCTCATCTCCACCGCCAATCTGACCAACCTCCAGGCTACCCTGGTGGCCACGCCCGGACGGTTGTTGAACTTCAGCATCCAGCCGCTGGTGTCGAACGTGGCTGCCACGTCGGTGCTGGTTTTGAGCAATGATTGGAAGCGTTTGTCGCTGACCATGAGCAGTAATGGCTTCCTGTCCGGTACCCAACAGGTGGCGTGGCTGAATTTCACGGCAGCAGATCTGGCATCGGCGTTTGTTCCGTTGACGCTGACCAATCTCATCGGCTTCGAGTCCAACGGCGTTCCAGTGGCGAATTTCGCCCCGCAATCCGGTCGGGTGGTGGTCGTATCCGATGAACCGCTTCTTGAAATTGTCCGCAATACAAACGGGCTTCCGTTGCTTTACCTCTATGGCAAGCTGGCGCCTGGTTACAGTATCGAGACGAGGACTAATCTGGCGCAGACCAACTGGCAGACGATTGTTTCCAACCTTGTCATGACGAACTTGATGCGAGAGATCACGCCGCCCGCCAGCGTGAGTTCGGGGAGTTTCTTCCGGGCACTACGAGTTGGTTCGATCACTCCGGCGCGGCTGCGATCCGCCGAATTGGTGCGGCAAACCAACGTGGTGTTCCAGGTGCGAGGACTGGCATTGCGGAGCTACGACGTGCAGATGTCGCCCGGTTTGGGAACGCCGAACTGGCAAACCATTGGCAACGTGACTTGTGACCGCGATGGCGTGGCCCGTTTCACCAATGGAGTTCCCGCGTCAACCGGCGAACGTTATTTCAGGACGACTACACCGTAAGAGCCCTCGGTACTTTGGAACCAATCTCCGGAAACGTAGCGTCGGCCATCCTTGGCGGACGCAGAGCCGGGGCTTCCCAGCCCGGCGGAAAGAGCCTCACGCAAAGTTAGCGCTACGAAAATTGTGTGAGTCGCAGACTGTCCGAACGCTTTTTCCGGGCGGCAAGGATGCGCGCCCTCCACGGCGGGCACGGATGCCCACCGCTACTTCAACATCTTGGCAATTGGGAATCAATCTCCTTGCTCCCGGCGCTGGTGCCGCCTTTTGGGGCCGCTTGGTTGTAGGCGACGAGGTGACGAGTCATCGTTCATGCGATTCGTAAACGCCTCCTCACGTCGTCGCCGACAGATTGAGCGCCTGCAACGAGGGCGCGCCGGCATGGCAAGCCAGCGCAAACTCCTGAGCCCGGGTCCCGTGGCCCCATCCTACGCTCACCTGCGGCGCATGACAAACCAGCCACCCAGCGGCTGCATGGGGTAGTGCCACTCGTTGCTCGACACCACGCGGCAGTGGTAGTTGTTGAAACGCTTTTGCTCGGGATACTCCAAGTGCAAGACCTGCGGGCCGTGGCAATCCCACTTTATCGAATTCGTCAGCGGCTGGTTGGTATTCACGTCGTGCCCGAGTTGCACGCCGGTGTGATCTGGTTTCAAGATGATTCGCCACTGCAGTCCCGGCTGGTTCAAGCTCTCGGTCCAAATGGCTTTGGATTCCTCGTATTTCTTCGGGTCGAACGGGGTGGTCACCACATTGGTTACAGGTGAGGTTGCGCCGGCTTTCACGGTGAACGTTTGCTTTGTGCCAAATTGGGCGCGGGCCAGCACGTCCGCCGTCGGTTCGACGGCGATGACCCACTCGCCGACCAGCGCAAGATCTGCGACAGCAGGGGTGGAATGAGCGGGCGCATTCGTCACCGCCTTTGGCGATTTTGAGGCGGCGCAGGCAGCAAGGAGCGTAACAGCCATGAGAGCCGCCGCTAGGCTGAGAACATTATTCGACTTGGTGGCTGGGTTTGATTGTTTCATGAGTTTTTGCGGGTGCGAATTCATGGAAGCCGAATCGCCCGGTAGCAGCAACGCGAAAATTGTTTTCAATCTCTGCAAGCTGCATGGGCAGCCCCATTATGCTCCATACCTCGGCGCTCTGGAATCAATCCTTTCGGCCCAGGCGGCAACAGTGCTTTTACCGCGCAAAATGCTGCCGGTAGCCTGTGGCTCCGACTGGTCTGGGCCCGGCAAATTCAGCGCTTCGGTAAATTCAACTCGGGGAAATCCAACTTCGATAAATTCGGTGACGATGAAATTTGCTTCATCTTTTTCACCGATTTCATAAACCGTCAAAATATTCGGATGATTCAGAGCCGAAACTGCTTTCGCTTCTTGGATGAAACGATTCAGTTTATCCACGTCTTTACTAAATTCTTCGTTCAAGAATTTAATCGCAACTTTTCTATCAAGTTTCGTATCCTGTGCCAGATAAACTTCGCCCATTCCGCCTTTTCCAATTGACGAAATAATTTTGAATTGTCCAAAAGATTTTTCGGGGATTGATTTCATGATTGTTTGACGATTGTAACGCAATTCTGAAATCGGTCAAACTATTTCCTTACTGATTTTATGCCTTAGTCTAAGGCTCTTGCAAAGTTGTTTCAAAACCAACTACTTGATTGATAGTGACTAAGAGGTTTGTCCGCGAAATACGCCAAATGACGCTAAATTAAAACCCAAAAACTAAAAGAGATTTTTTTTCTTGGTTTTTTTCTTCTGACTTTGCAAGAGCCTTATATCAGTAGAAAAAGT
>JANOHH010001053.1:0-7879 GCA_031406395.1 Verrucomicrobiota bacterium
AGAGCGTGGTCAGTATTGTGGGGCGCAAGTACGGCCTGACCGCCGCGGCGTGGTCGGCGGATGGCAAGACCGTCGTCGTGGCCGATGAGGATGGCCGGGCCTATACCTTCAAGGATTTCAAACGTCACGACGGCGCGCAAAGTTCCGAGACCGCGAGCGAAAAGCAGCTCGGTCGCTGGGACGACGCGCTGCAAACGGTGGCCATCAATACCAACGGCACCCGCATCGTCGTCGGGGGTCAGGATGGCATGGTGCGCGTGATGGATCAGGACGGCAAGGTGCAAGCGAGCCTCGGGCCGGCAAATAAATTGCCGGTGGCCACAACGCCCGGCAACGTGGTCGCTGCCGCGGAAATGACTCCATCGTTCGTTCACGATGTCCTGCCTGCCCTGGCCCGCGTCGGTTGCATGGCTGGCTCCTGTCATGCCAAGCCGGAAGGGCAGAACGGCTTCAAGTTGTCGGTCTTCAGCTACGATCCCCGGAGCGACTATGCGGAGATTGTGAAAGACGGGCGCGGCCGGCGGGTTTCGCCCGCGGCGCCCGAGTCCAGTCTGGTGTTGCTCAAGCCGACGCTGGCCCTGGATCACGAGGGCGGCCAGCGTTTTGAAACCGACTCCCCCGTTTACCAAATGCTGGTTGCGTGGATCGCCGCGGGCATGCCGTATCACCGGACGAATGAACCGACGCTCGTGGGCCTGGGGGTGGCGCCGGCGGCGGGCACTTATCGCCACGGTGACAAGGTGTCGTTGACCGCCACGGCTCGATATGATGACAAGTCGGAACGCGACGTGACTGCGCTCACCGAATTTGTGTCGCCGGACAAGGAACTCGTCACCGTGGATGAGGCGGGGCTCATGCGAGTGGGCACCAACAACGGCGAGAGTGTGGTCGTGGCGCGGTTCATGGGTCAGATGGCTGCGGCGCGAGTGACCGTTCCGGCGGATATGCTTTTGCCGGCTGCCCGGTATGAAGGCCTTCCGGTCGGAAACTTCATTGACGAAATGGGCTACGCGCACTTTCAAAAACTCGGCCTCTTTCCATCCGCCAAATGTTCGGATGCGGAATTCCTGCGTCGCTCAACACTGGACACCATCGGCCGGCTGCCGACCGTCACGGAGGCGCGCGTGTTCCTGGCGGCCCCGGCGGCAGACAAACGCCGGCGTTGGGCTGAACAATTGCTGGCCGATCCCGCCTGGGCTGACTACTGGGCGAACAAGTGGGCCGATCTGCTGCGGCCGAATCCGGATCGAGTTGGCGTCAAGAGCGTTTACCTGCTCGACCAGTGGTTGCGGGCGGCGTTCCGGGAGAACCTGCGTTACGACCAGTTTGCCCGCGCCCTCCTTACGGTGGAGGGGAGTAACCATCACGACGGCCCGGCAGTCGTGTATCGGGATCGCCGCGAACCGGCCGACCTGACCACGATTTTCAGCCAGGTGCTCCTTGGGGTGCGGATGGAATGTGCCAAATGCCACCATCATCCCAACGAGAAATGGAGTCAGGACGACTTTTACCAATTCGCCGCCTTCTTCGGTCCGGTGAAACAAAAGGGCGCCGGTCTTTCCCCGCCCATCTCCGCCGGCGCCGAGACGTTTTACTTTGCCCCGGGTGGAACGGTGAAACATCCGGTCACCGAAGCGGTCCTCGCGCCGCGTCCGCTCGACGGTCTGAAGGTCGAGCCGAAAGAGCAAGACGATCCCCGCCTTGCTCTGGCCGACTGGTTGACGGATCCGGCGAATCCCTACTTTGCCCGCGCGGCGGTAAACCGCATCTGGGGAAATTTCTTTGGCCGTGGTTTCGTGGAGCCGGTGGACGATTTTCGGGTGTCGAATCCCGCTGCGAATGAACCGCTGCTCAACGCGCTGGCCGCCGACTTCGCCCGCCTCGATTACGATTTGAAGCACGTAATGCGGACGATTCTGAACTCCGAGTTGTATCAGCTCAGTTCGGCCCCCAACGACACCAACCTCGCAGACACGAAAAACTTTTCCCGCTCCGCCCGGCGCCGGTTGCCGGCGGAGGTCATGCTTGACGCCGTCTGCGATGTCACGGGCGTGGCGGATGAGTTCGAGGGCTGCCCGCCTGGTTCGCGCGCGATCCAGACCTGGACCTTCAAAATCCCATCCCATTTCCTCGACGCCTTTGGCCGGCCCAACGCCAGCACCGATGCGCCGTGCGAGCGCAACTTGCGCACCAGCGTGGTGCAGTCCCTGCACCTGATGAACTCCCAGGCGTTGCAGGCCAAACTCGCGAATCCCCAGGGACGCGTGCGCCAACTGGCCGCCAGCGACAAATCACCCGGAGAGATTGTCACCGAGCTATATCTCTCCGCCTTCACGCGTCCGCCGACTTCCGAGGAACTGGCGGTCGCCAGCGCCCGATTTGGGACGGAGGACAAAGAGCGGCAGGCCGCGACCGAAGATGTACTTTGGGCATTGCTAAACTCGCCGGAGTTTGTATTTAATCATTGAAGTTCTCATGAATGCCTCCAAGTCCAACTGCGCTGGCATGCGCCGCCGGGATTTTCTCCAGCTCGGTCTGCGGGGCGCGCTGGGGCTGGGGTTCTGCGATTTGCTGCGGTTGCGGGCCGGAGCTAACGAGCCGGGAGGCGCGGTCAAACGGGCGGCGCGGCTAGGCAGCAATGTAAACTGCATTCTCGTGTGGCTGGATGGCGGGCCATCCCATTACGAGACCTTCGATCCCAAGCCGGACGCACCATCGGAAATCCGCGGTGAGTTCAAGGACATCCCCACGCTGGTGCCCGGCGTGCATTTCAGCGAGGCCATTCCGAAGCTCGCGGCGATGGCGGACAAATTCACCATCGTACGCTCGCTTCACCACAAAGACCCGAACCACGGCGGCGGCAACCATTATCTGATGACCGGCATGCCGACGCCGACCCCGGTGGCGTGTGGGGCGTTCGTAACTTTCCATCCGTCCTTCGGCTCGATGGTTTCCTGCGAGCGCGGTATCCGCAACGGTCTGCCGGCCTATGTGTCCGTGCCAAATGTGACTCGCTCCGGCGGACCGAGCTTTCTCGGCGGGCAGCACGCTCCGTTCGTGATTGATGGCAGCCCGAACAGCAAATCATTCCGCGTCCGCGACGTGACGCTGCCGGCGGAGATTGATGAAGCTCGCGCGAAGAGCCGGCTCGAAATGCGCCAGGCGCTGGACCGGATGGTGCGCTACTCGGACAAGCTGGCCGAGGATCCGGCGGTAACCTTCGATGACTTTTTTGCGCAGGGATTGGAACTGGTCCGCTCGAAAGATGCGCAGGAGGCGTTCGACATCCATCGCGAGACCGAGGCGGTTCGGGACGCATACGGGCGGAATGATTTTGGGCAGCGCCTGTTGCTCGCGCGCCGGCTGGTTTCCGTGGGCGTGAGTTTCGTCACGGTTCAATACGGCGGCTGGGATCATCACACGAAGATCTTTGAGGCCTATCGGGGCGATCACGTCAAGCGGTTCGACCAGGGCGTGGCGGCGTTGATCAAAGATCTCGACGAGCGTGGCCTGCTCGACAACACGCTCGTCGTCGTGCTGGGTGAATTTGGCCGCACGCCAAAGGTCAACAAGGACGCCGGACGTGATCACTGGCCAGGGGCCATGTCAGTGCTGCTGGCCGGGGCGGGCGTGCCCCGGGGTCACATCGTTGGGGCGACGGATCCCAAAGGTTACTATGCCTCCGACAACGTGTATGGACCGGAAGACTTCGCGGCCTCGCTCTACACCAAGCTTGGAATTGACCCGAACCAGATTCTCCACACGACCGCCGGCCGCCCGATTCCGCTCGTGAACCAGGGCCGGCTGATCAAGGAGTTGTTCAGTTGATGCCGCCCGTGGTTGAGGACGAGTGCCTGAACTGTTCCCGCCGGGTGAGGGTTTCGCGGACGAGAGTTCCCCGACTTGGACCGGACTCCGAAGTGGGCTTGCCAGTAGCTGCGACGCCTCGTCGCAGAAGCGTGGCGGCGACGCCCTCGTCGCCGGTTGCCGTGTCGCTTGACCCACCGTGTGAAAAAAGGCGACGGGGGCGTCGCTGCCACCTCCCCGGGCCAGCTTCGGATTTCGGGCTTAGATTGGTTTTTTCCCTTCTGTGGGTCAGCGTTGCGCTCCATGTTCAATCGGCAGCGCCGTCGCTGGAACAATTTCATCCCGTCGGATTCGCCCGTGGCACCACCAACATCGTGAAAGTCGTGGGCAAGGTGGATCCGTGGCCCCCGCAAATCTGGAGCAGCGGCGCGGGAGTGGAGATCAGCGCGCTCACCAATAAGCACGAATTGCAATTTGTGGTGGCGGCTGACGCCGCACCCGGCGTGCGTCTGGTCCGATTGTTCAATGACGAAGGCGCCAGCGAACCCCGTCCCTTCGTGGTGGGCGCGGGCCGCGAGATGATCGAAATCGAACCGAACGATCACTTCAGTTCGGCCATGGCGATTGCGGAACTCCCGGCTACGATCAACGGTCGGCTGGAAAAATCCGGCGCTGTGGATTCCTTCCTGGTGCGCGTCCCGACGGGGCAGAGCCTCCTGGCGTCCGTGGACAGCCATGTGTTGATGAGCCGGCTCGATGCGGTGTTACGCCTTGTGTCCACCAATGGACAACAGCTCGCTTGGAATCACGACTTCGCGACGCTTGATCCGCGACTGGATTGGCGGGCGGAGGCTGCCACTTCGGTGATCGTGCAGGTTTTTGGGTTTCCTTTTCCCGCCGCGGCGGACATTAAGCTGGCTGGTGGCGACGGAGCGATTTATCGGCTGCACCTATCGGTTACGGAAACGCAGCCCGTGCCGACGAATGAGGTGCCTTCAGAGTTGTCGCTGCCTGCCTCCGTTCGCTCCTACTTCGCGGAGCCTGGAGCGCGGCATCGTTTCAAAGTGAAGCTGGCGAAGGACGATTGGATTTCGGCGGCGGTGGCGGCGGAATCCCTGGGATCGCCGGTGGATGCCTGGTTGGCTGTGGAAGACAGCACCGGCAAAGAAGTGACCCGCAACGACGACGCCGAGGGTTCGCTTGACCCGGCGCTGGACTGGAAAGCGCCGGAGGATGGCGACTATGCGCTCGTGGTGGGCGCGTTGACCCGCAACGCCGGCCCCGGGCAATATTACGAACTAACCGTGCGCCGCGCCACGCCCGATTGGCGGGCAAGCTTGTTGGCGAGTTCGTTGGTGGCGAAAACGGGTGCCACCAACGAGTTGAAGCTGACTGTTACCCGGTTGCGCGGACTGACCAATGGACTTCAGGTTGTGGCACAGAAACTTCCCGAGGGCGTGACTGCTGAACCATTGCTGGTGCCGGAGAAGGGGGGCGAGTTGAAGTTGAATCTGGTGGTTGGTGAAGCGGCGGCGGCATGGCGGGGGCCAATCCAGATCATTGCGCGGGAGGTCAGCAGCGGCGCCGAGCGGGTGATCCCGTTCAAGTTGACCGGTTCCACCACGGACAACGGGGTTCCCGGCGGTTATCGCGTGTTGCTCGCCGATGAGACCGACCACGCCTGGCTGACGGTGTTGCCCAAAGCAGCGCCGAAAGCGGCAACCACCGAGGCTGGGAAGTAGATTGTTTAGTACCGCCCACGCAACCGTGCATCCCAATGATGTGGGTAGGGGTTGTCGCGCTGCGACGACCGCGCCCGCGTGCAGCGGGCGTTTCTACCAGGGACAGGTCCCGCCAACGTCGTTGCGCCGCTGAACGCGGCGCTACTCGTCGCAGCGCGACGAGTTCCACCTCGAACAACTTCGGGATGCACCCCCCACGCAAGGCTGCCGCCTTCCCTTTCGGCAATCGGGCAAAGAGATTCGAGTTAGGCTGCGTTAATGCGTGCCATCACATGCGGTTCCAGTTTACTTTTCCGGTGCATGAGCAAAGCCGTTCTGCTGGTCAATCTTGGTTCTCCTGATTCGCCGTCCGTCCCGGACGTGCGGCGTTATCTGAACGAGTTCCTAATGGACGGGCGCGTGATCGATGTCGCGTGGCCGTTGCGCCGCCTTTTGGTTGGTCTGATCCTGATCAATCGCCCGAAAGAATCCGGGCACGCCTACGAGAAAATCTGGACCAAAGACGGCTCGCCGCTGGTGGTCACGAGCAAACACGTCCAGGCCGCGCTGCAAAAGCGCGTGACCGTGCCGATCGAACTGGGGATGCGTTATCAGACTCCGTCCATCGAATCCGCCGTTAAAAATCTCGCGGCCAAAGGCGTGAACGAGGTGCTGCTCATCCCACTGTTTCCTCATTACGCCATGTCGAGCTTCGAAACAGCGGTTGTTCGGGTTCGGGAGATGGCGACAAAATTTGCCCCCCAGATGAAAGTGACGGTACAACCGCCGTACTACAACGCGCCCGAATTCATTGCCGCCCTGGTCGCAAGTGCGGCGGATTTCTTGAAGCAGGACTACGATCATTTGCTGTTCAGCTATCACGGCATTCCGGAACGGCATCTGCGCAAGTCCGATCCCACCGCCTGCCATTGTCTCAAGGTCGAGAACTGCTGCGAAGTCGCCAGCGAGGCCCATGCGGTTTGTTACCGCGCGCAATGTTTCGCCACCACAGCGGCGTTTGTAAAACTCGCAGGTGTGCCGAAAGAGAAATATTCCGTCTCTTTCCAGTCGCGTCTGGGTCGAGACCCGTGGCTCAAGCCCTACACGGATTACGAGTTGGTGCGCCTGGCGCAGGAAGGGAAGAAAAAGATGCTCGTGATCTGTCCGGCATTTGTCTCCGATTGCCTGGAGACCATTGAGGAAATCGGGATGCGCGGCTGTGAAGACTTCCTTGCGGCCAGCGGCAAGGAATTTACCCGCATTCCCTGCATGAACGAACATCCGCTCTGGATTTCGGCGTTGGAAAACATGGTGACCTCCTTCCTCAAACAAAAGTGAGCACCGCCATGACCAGCCGCCAGCGCTTCCTAAACGCCTGCCATTGCCGCCCGAATGATCGGCCACCGGTCTGGCTGATGCGCCAAGCCGGCCGGGCCCTGCCCGAGTATCGCAAGCTCAAGGAGACTCACACTTTCGTCCAGCTCGTCCAAGATCCAGAGCTGGCCGTCGAAGTGACGCTGCAACCCGTCCGCCGCTTCGGCTTCGACGCCGCAATATTGTTCAGCGACATCCTGGTCATCCCCGAAGCGATGGGGCAGACGTACCGCTTCAAGGAAACCGGCGGGGTGATCATGGATTTCGCCATTCAGAGCAAGGCGGACATCGAAAAACTTTCGGTCACCCAAGTCTGCGAGAAGTTGAGTTACGTGGACAAAGCCCTCCGCCTGCTCCGCCAGGAACTCGGCGACCAGACGGCGCTCATCGGGTTCAGCGGTTCGCCGTGGACCCTCGCCACGTTCATGATGGAAGGCGCCAGCGTTCCGAAATATGGTCGTGCCCTGGCGCTCTTTCGCGAAGATCCGAAGACCTATTCTGCCCTTGCTGAGAAATTGACCGCGGCCGTCACCGCGTATTTGCAAATGCAAATTGCTACCGGTGTGGATGCCGTTCAAATCTTCGACAGCCACGGCGGACATCTGGCTTCCAGCGAGTTTCAGGAAGGCAGCGGGCGCTGGATGAAGGAGATTGTCAGAGCGTTAGGAACGCCGAGCACCGCCTCGGCCAGTTCCGTAAAACACCAGCAACGAGCCGAGGCGGCGCTCGGCGCTCCGGACCTTTCATCGTCGCTCAACAGCTTCAATCAAAACTACCAACTCGCGCCATACTGGACCGCCGAACAACTCACATCACTCCGCCAGTTCGGCTTGCGGGACGATGATTGGATCGGCACGTCCGCCCTCTGGGATCAACGCACGAGGACATTGTTGACGTGCGCATCGTCAGTGCCACCCACAAGGACCTGGCGGCCGAGGTGGCCGGCAACCGGTTCCGCCAGGACCTGTACTACCGGC
>JANOHH010000040.1:0-3183 GCA_031406395.1 Verrucomicrobiota bacterium
CATCTTTGCCGATCAGGAACGAGGTGGGCATCGAGGCGATGTTGGCGGCACCCACCAGTTTTTTCGTGGCATCATGCAGGATGTTGAACTGCACCGGATGGTCCTTGAGGAAATCCTTCATCGCGGCGACGTTTTCATCCACGTTCACCGCCAGGATTACGAGGCCTTTCGCGCCGTATTTCTGCTGCAATTCATCCATCACCGGGAAGGATTCCTTGCACGGACCGCACCACGAGGCCCAAAAGTCCAGCAAAACTACCTTCCCTTTCAGGTCGTCCGGCAGTTTGCCTTCCAGCCCGAACGTGCTGAGCTCAGGGAGCGTGTCTCCGACCTTGATGCCTTTGCCGCCGGCAAAGGTGGAACTGGTGCATAGGGTCAACGCGAGGGCGCCGACCAACATTGATTTATTGATGAGTGACATATTCATGGAATCTCCTGGTTTCGTGACGTGAGTTGTTGGTGGTGATACACCCATCAGCCCCCATATGGTTGCTGATGAGTTTCAAGCCCTCCGTGGGGCCTAAAATGAAAGCGGTCGTGGAAAGGATGCCCGCCACCGTGCAACTGGGGGCGATGACGGAAACGGCCAGGCAGCCATTGTCCACCGGATAACCCGTGCGCGGATCCAGGATGTGCCCGTAGCGGCGGCCGTTGATCGTGAAATACCGCAGATAATCGCCCGAAGTGGCCACCGCCCGGTCCTTGACCGCGAGCCCGGCCCAGCATTTACCGGGACTGGCCGGGTCTTCCAAACCAATATGCCAGGCGGGTTTGCCCGTAGGCGTGCCCCGCACGGCCAAGTCCTGACCGAAATCCACGAGCACGTTCGCGATGCCATGGGGCGCGGCGAGTTGCACGACGCAATCAACTGCGTACTCCTTGCCGACTCCGGCGAGATCCAGGCTCATGACCGGGCACGGCAGGAAAACCCCGCAGGGACGACGTTCCACTTTGTTCCAACCGCACAGTTCCAGCGCGGCCAGGAGTTGCGCGTCGGTGGGAATGACGGGCGGCTTCGCTTTCCAATTCCAAAGTTTGATGAGCGGCAAGGCCGTTGGATCAAAAGCGCCGCGTGTCAGAAAATGCATTTCGCCACAAAACTTGAGCAGGGCCTGCGTCTCCGCATCAACCTCCACCCAATGCTCCCCGGCCGCAGCGTTGATCCGGCTGATGAGACTGTCCGCCAGAAAACGCGAATACTTCACCTCAAACTGCGTCACCCAATCCAATACGGCGTACTGAAAGGCCCGGGACGCCCCCGCATTCGGGGTCTGGAATTGCACACGACAAATCGTGCCCATCGCGTGAAACGTCAGTTTGTCAAAACCCGCCGCCGTCGTCAGTGTGGCCGAACGCAGGATGCGCTCGCGAACCGAAGAACCTGAATTTGTGAGAGTGGCAGGCATGGGCGTGAGATGGCTCAGAATAGGATGCGGGCGCCGATGGTGAACACATTGGCCGATGGGTAGGCGGTTTGGGAGGTAACTCCGTCGAGCCCCTGCATGACGTAGCGTTTATAGCTGGCGTCAAACGTCAGCCACTTGGTGGCGATTACCGTGAGGCTGATGCCGGCGGTAAAAGATTGGAGTTGGGATAACCGGTAATCGGGCGAGTAGTACTCGGGCGGATTGTTGATGCTGCCGGGATCGCTCGGCGGCAGAGTGAAGGCACTGCCGGGCAGGATCTCGTAATAGAAATCGGCAGCGGTCTGGTAGTAATAGCGGCACATGGGAGAAATGACGACGTGCTTACCAATATTCTGATACCAGGCCAATTCAAAGGTGTGCGCATCGATGCCATACGTGTCCCTGTAAAAACGGTAGGCGCCTTCCACGCTGGCATTGGCCGGGGTAATGAAGTGAGTGAGTGAGAAGCGCGCGACGAACTTGTCGCGCTCAGTGGGACGTTCCTCGACATGGCCCGCCGGATTGTCGGCGTCAAGTTGAAAATCGGTGGCCCCCACGATGAAGCGGTACGGGTCATTCAGATAACCGCTAGCCTGACCGTAGGTGAAATTGACGCCCAGAACCGTCTTGGGGCCGAGCAGTTGATTGCAACCGATGAGAAAGTCATCGCCCGACTTCTTCTGCCATTGCCGAACCGGTTGGGCGTCGAGCACCTGATCCCAGGTGTGCGCCCAGCCAAACGTCAAGACGGTGTTCTTCTCAAACAACGACAGCGAGTAGTTCAGCGCTGCGCCGGTGGATTTGTAATCGCTCTCCTCACTGTACGCGAACTGCGGAGTGATGAGATTGATGCTCAGCGTGACCGGCACCTGGAGTGATATAGAATTGCGCACATCCTCCATTTGTTGGAGCGGCACCGAGGTGCTGTTCGTATTGCCAAGAATCTCAATATTCGGAGGAAGGAATGGTGGGGGAACGTAGTTATACTGATTGGGCGGCGCCGCCCCACTCGGCGTAGCGCCCGAAACCGCATCGTGAACCAACTCGCCGGCGACGGCGACCAAACCTTCCTTGAGCGTGACATCAAAGAACAAGGAATGGGTCAGCACCTGGATCCGTTGATCATCCTCCTGATAGTACTCGTACCGATAATCCACCTGATCTTCCGCGTGTCCGCGTTGCATCTGCTGCAGCAGCAGGATCAGGGCAAGGCCGAGTGCGAGTGGTGTTTTTCGCAAGTGCGCGCCTTGCATCGAGGCAACGGAAGGCCTAGTTGGTACGGAAAACGGCATTCATGGCAGGGACAACTTCTCCTTGAAGTCCAGGCAATCATCCTTTAGCAGCACCGATGCCATGGCAACTATTTGCACGCAACCAGGCTAAATCCATCTGCGAAATGAGTCTCTCGATGGGTCGCAATCAAATGATTATTCGATGAAATTGGATGATCTGTAATCAAAAGCTCTTTGCGTCCACTTTCGATTCAGGAAATCACCCAGGACAGCCGGCTCCTTCTGGCAACTCAGAGGAAAATCTTACTCCTTCCGGAAGCGGAACAAGCTCACGACACAGGTATACCTAAAATTTGCGTCAGCTCCTTCGCATAAGCAAACAAAGCTGGCGCGCCGCCGGTGTGCCAGAACAATATCGTCTCACCTTTCTTGAATGCTCCCTTACGGATCAAATCCACCACAGCGTCGAATGCGCGACCGGCGTAAACCGGATCAAGGATCGTTCCCTCATACCGTGCCATCATTTGAATCGCCTCGCGCTCGAG
>JANOHH010000832.1:0-1600 GCA_031406395.1 Verrucomicrobiota bacterium
GTGACGCAGTGGGTGGTGTAGCTCAACCCGGATTTCAACCAGCGAACTCCGGATTCGCGCAACCATGGTAGGGTCATCGCGCTGCGGTGACCTCGCCCGCGATCAGCGGACGAAAGGAATTGTGCGAAAGGTACGCACGCAAGCAATCGTTCTGCGCCTGCTACGGCGCGGGGTCATCGCCGCGCGACGACCCTACCGACGGCGAATTTTGGATTCACTCCTCGCCCTTGCTTCCCAGCCTTCCGTTCGGCCGATCCCAAAACCGTCGCAGCGCAAAGTAGCCCACCAGCGGCGTCAAACCCACCACCGCGATGCCCAGGTCGAATGACTGGGTCTGATCCACGTGCCGGCCAAAATATTTATGCACCGGCGAGGAGATGGCCCACACCAGCGTGCCGAGCAGGCCGATGATCTTGCCTACATGCTGCGACGAAACTTCCTGCACGAACGAGTAGAAGCACGGATACACGCCCAGCGCACCCGCGCCGACGACGAGCAACGTGGCGAGCAACGGCCAGCCTTTGGGCAGCACTGCCACGAGGACAGTGAGCGCTGTCAGCAGCGAACAGGCAAGATAGACGCGGCACTTCGCGGCGTGGGGCGTGAGGCCGCGGCGCGCCAGCCAGAGCGACACCGCGCCCGCCGCGATGCACCCGATGTCCGTGGCGGCGAAGTAAAATGAGTTGAAAAACAAGGCATCGCTCTCGCTGTAACCGCGGCCTTTTTGGAGGAACATCGGCAGCCACACGCGCAACAGCTGCCAGGTGGTGTGAATGCAAAAGATGATGACCAAAGCGACCCCAAAGCGACGGCTGAAAACGACGCTCCAAAGCGATTCCCGGCCGATGCCCGTGACCGACTGGCTGCCATTCGATTGTGGCATGCCGCTCAGGTCGCGCGGGCGAATGAAAGCGAACCACGCCACGACCCAAAGTAGACCCACCGCCCCGACGACCTGGAACGGGAGTCGCCAGCTTCCCGGTGCGTCCGTCATCATTACGCGCATCACGAGCGGCGTGATGATGGCGCCGATCGAGGCGCCGCTCTGCAACACGCTGTTGCCCATCGTGCGGTCTTGCGCCGAAAGCAGGAGATGCGTGGTCTTCAACGCACAGGGCCAGTGGCCGGCCTCGAACAGCCCAAGCAACGTGCGGCAGATGAGAAGCTGATTGAAATCCGTCGTCCACGCGGACAGAAAGCCCATTACCGACCAGGCGAACAGCACCCCTGGATACAACCAGCGCACACTTACGCGGTCGGCGATGAAACCGAAAAGCAGCGAGCCGGCGGCAAACGCCCAGCCGAAGGCGAGTTCGAGGTCGCCGTATTGTTCCTTCGACAATTTGAACTCGTCGATGATGCGAACCGCCGCATTCGCCAACGTCTGGCGATCCATGTAATTGATGGTGGTGGCGAGCAGCAACAGGCCGCAAACCCACCACTTCCAGGCGCCGGCGCGTGATGCGATCGCGGCGCTCATGCTGAGGGTGAAGTGGGATGGAGGACTAAACCAAGAGTCTGGCGGGCGTTTCTCCCACTCCCACACCGAGGGGGAGAGGGCCAGGGTGAGGGAGAAACTGCGTCCGGTCGGTGTATTTTC
>JANOHH010000913.1:0-2993 GCA_031406395.1 Verrucomicrobiota bacterium
ATCACGACACTCTTTGCGACGTTATCCGATGAAAAATGACTTCCAAGCAACCCTGCCAAACTCAACCCACGGAACACCTCCCCAACTCTCGCAATCACCACCGCAACCCCAAACTTTTATCCACGTAGTTCAACACCTTTGGGAATCAACAGCAAGACAAGCGGCAAAAGACAACCGAGGCGCGGAATCTGTCGCATCAACTTCACGGCGTTCCTGCGGCAGCCGTCGAAAGCCTGACCCAAAAAGCCAGCAATGGTTTCATGCCGCGAATCTGGAGAGCTCCGGGCGAAAGTTCACTCAAAAAATCGGCCCGAGGTTAGAACGCATCTTTCATTTGGGTAAGCACCAAGATGTCGGGGACTGGGCGAACACCAGCGCCTGGAGGTGTGCGGGGCCACCGTGCGGATGAGCGAAGCGTTGCTGATAGCCCCGTACGGTCCAGCGCGTTTTCCGGGTCTGCACCCGGCGGATCGGATTTTTCTGGAAGCCTGGGAGCGCAAAGAATCTCAGGCGACATGTCCCTTCCTATCAATCATCCCACCCCACCGCAATGACTTGCCAGTCTGATGACTTGCCAGTCTGAAAATCTGCGTCCTCGCGATTTGCCCCTCAATTGCAGCTTGTCGCCCGTTACTCCGACCGTTTTTGCACGGCGAACAGGTCGCTCATGGTGGCAACGTAGAGCACCCCGTTGGCCGCGGTGGCCGTGGCGCTGATGGGGTTGCCGAGCTCAAGCTCGGCCAAAACTTTCTTCTCCCGGCTCGCGGCAAAGATGTAGAAGCTACCGCTGCGCGTGCCGAGGAATACCTTGCCGTCGGCGACGAGCGGCGAGGCCCAGGCTTCACCTTTGATTTCGTGCGTCCAGATCCGCCGGCCGGTCTTCGCATCCACACAATGAAACGTGCGCCCGCAGTCGGCGATGAACACCAAGCCGTCCTTCACCGCTGGTGTGGCCATGACGTGCTTCTCCAACGGATACGACCAGACCAAGCCGTTGGTGGTGATATCGCCGGTCTTCGTGACGTCAATGCACTTGAGCCACGCCTCGTTCTTGCCCCACCAGAGGTCGCCACCACCGGCGACATAGAGGCGATCGCGGAGAAAGACCGGCAGGCCGAAGATGTTGCTCGGGCTTTCGCGGCGGTTGCTGTTGAATTTGTGAACGTTCGTTTTCGGCGCTGCGGGATCGCAGTCAAACTGGAAAACCTTTTCCAACTTCGCGACCTCGTTCGTAGCCGCCGACGTGAGGAGGCGGTCCGTGGGCCCAACGGCGGAATCCGCCTCGTTACCTCGTCGGCTACGCACGGGTTCGAACGCATACACCACGCCATTCCCGCCGCAGAAAAAAATCAGCGGGCGACCGTTCACCTCGGCCATGGAGGGCGAGGACCAGGTGTTGTGAAAAATATTCGGCCCGATGTGTTCGTCGTCGCGGGCGATGAGCTGGCCCGTGCGTTTATCGAGCACGATCAGGCTGGGGGCGTCGGGCGCGCGAATCCGCTTGTGCGTGTTGTCCACGCCGTTGGCGGTGTTTAGGTAGAGATAATCGCCATGGATGAGGATTGAGCTGTGCGCTGCATCGTGCGGCCAGATGCCTGCGTCGGTCACGAGATCGAACTTCCACAGGATGTCCGCGTCGAGCGCCCCGGGTTGGAGCAATTTCCCGTCGGCGGGCGGGCGCAACGTTTCGGGCCGGGTTTCCGCACCAATCACCTGACGGGGCGGCGATCCGGCAGTCGCCGGTGGCGTCATGTAAGCGGCTTCGTCGCGAAACGGACCATCATTGCCGTTGGCCAGGCCGTTCGCGTCGAGGCAAACCACCGCGCCGCGATTGTCCACGAGATAGACGCGATCACCTTCCACGGTGGCGGTGGACGACATGCCCATATTGGGCCAATCCATGTAGGCATCTTCGTCGCGCTTCGGCACGACAAGTTGCCAGAGCAGGTGACCGGTTTTTTCTTCCAGGCAAACGAACACGCCCCGGTCACCCTGATGTTTAGGATCCCGCGGCTCGCCGTTGTTGACACCGATGTAAATCCGCCCCCCGGCGACGATGGGCGTGGAATGGGCCTGAGTACCGAGCTTTGCCGTCCATTTGATGTTCCGACCGGTCTTGGGATCGAACGAGTCGGGCAGCCCGCGTTCGGGGGAAACCATGTTGCGCGACCACGCCTCACCCCACTGCGGTTGGTCGGCGAACGTGCGGGGAATCCAGCCGCCCGCGGCGAGACAGCCGCCGAGCGTCAGGCAGAAAAGGTTTTGTCGCAGGGATGACATCACCATAGGAAAACGTAACGGGTCCAATTCAACAAGTTTTGTTTGGCGGATCCTGGGTTTTGGCTTGGAACGCTGGATTTATCCGGCAGCGACTTTAACCCATGCTCGTCGTGCCGCGTGAACGCAGCGATCCGTTCCATCGCGTTGAGCGTTTCGTCAAATCATGCTTTCCACAATGTAGCTGTCGCGGTGATCATCACGGCGGCTCCGTCGTAATGTCCCCAAGCTGATTTATGCGGTTGCGAATAGTTCGAAATATCCGCCTGTGGGCGCGCGAGATGCGGCCCACGCTGGCGCTGGCCTTGCCCATCATGGCGGGCATGGTGGGCCAGATGTTGATGGGCCTGGTGGACACCATCATGGTGGGCCGTGTGGGCGTGGTGTCGCTGGCGGCCGCAGCGTTTGTCATCGCGGTTGCCCACCTGCCGCTGGTGTTTGGCCTGGGCCTGCTGTCAGCCATCTCCGTGCTGACCTCGCAGGCGTTTGGCGCCCGACGACCGGATGAGGCGGGGGAAACTTTGCGCCACGGCTTAGTGATCGCCACCGGCGTGGGAGGGTTGGCGGCGCTCTCGATGTTCGCCTTGCACCCGTTTCTAAATCGCCTGGGCCAACCCACGGAAGTCGTGGTCGCCGCCGACAAGTTTTTGTTTTTGTTCGGCGCCTCGCTCCTGCCCGCGCTGGTGGGGCACGGCTGCAAACAATTCGCGGAGGCC
>JANOHH010000916.1:0-1022 GCA_031406395.1 Verrucomicrobiota bacterium
ATCACGAATCGGCGAGTTCAGTGGAGGCATTCTGTCGCCGTCTGGATGCCAGCCAGCTTTCCTTCGACGACGTGGCGGGCAGCATGAATTACCTGGACACCCTCTCGCCCGTTGACATGTCGGCCAAGTGCGCCCTCAACCTTGCGCTGGTGGATGGAGCAGCCCGGCAGGCACGCCAGCCGGTCTATGATTTCTTCGGGCTCGGCTTCCGCGAACAACATCATGTCACCTCCTTCAGCATCGGCATTGACCGACCAGAGGTGATTCGGAAGAAAGTTCTCGCCGCCGAAGCTTTCCCGGTATTGAAACTCAAGGTCGGCGTGCCCGAGGAAAAGGAAATTCTCGCCGCGCTCCGCGATGTCGCGCCCACCAAAGCCGTCCGCGTGGATGCCAACGAAGGCTGGCTAACCAAAGAACAAGCCTTGGAACGAATCGAGTGGCTGGCCAAGGACGGGCACATTCAGTTCATCGAACAACCCATGCCGCAGACCACGGACCCGCGTGATCTGGTCTGGCTCAAGGAGCGTTCGCCGCTGCCGTTGCTGGCGGATGAGTCCTATCACTCAGCGCGGGACACGGCGCATTGCGCGGAATGTTTCCACGGAGTGAACGTGAAGCTGGTCAAGACTGGAGGCGTAAGCGCCGGTTACGAAGCGTTGAAAGCCGCGCGCGCCGTCGGCCTGAAAACGATGATCGGCTGCATGATTGAGACGAGCGTCCTCATCAGTGCCGCCGCGCACCTGGCTGAGCTGTGCGATTATCTCGACGTGGATGGAAATCTTCTGACGACGAATGATCCTTACGCCGGCGTCACCGCTCGGCACGGAATTCTTTCCTTCCAGTCGGCGCAGGAAAAAGTCGGATTGCGGGTGAATCGCACCGCGCCGTTGGCCGCCGGGTGACCAGCGTGGCTCACATGCGGCGGGTTTGCACGAGGATCTGCTCCAGCAGGTTGATGTAACCGGTAAAGGCTTTTTTACCGGTGGCGGTAAGGGAACAATTCGTCAGCGAACGGTTGTTCG
>JANOHH010000928.1:0-3779 GCA_031406395.1 Verrucomicrobiota bacterium
GGAAATCCCGCGGCTGTTGATCAGGCCATAATTTTCTTGGGCAAGCGAAAAAGACTTTAGGACGCAGCCGCCGCGCCGCGCCCGGGCCAGGCTGGCACCGCACTCCCTTCTTCAGCCAGATTCGCCCAAGAACCAAACCAATGTGGATTTGCGTTAGGCTTCCCCCCGGGAAAAACAAGTCGTGAGCGAGAGCGCTTTCCACTCCGGCATGGAGTCTGCAATGAGAACAATGTTGTTAGGACGCACATTATGAAGTTCAAAATCGAGGTCGGCGAAGCCGAAAAACACCTGATCGAATTCAATTACAACCAACTTGCTGGCAGCCTGCTCATCAAGGTGGACAACAAACCCATTCACCGTTCCGTCCGCCTGCTCAACGAGCCGGTGGCGGAAGTTTACCATTTCGTCGTCGGCCAAATGGAGCGATCGGAAGTGCGGATCGAAAAAATGCGCAAACAACTGTTCGGCCATCGCAACAGTGTTTACGTGGGCGGTCGGCTCGCCAATGTTTTCGTGGGAGTTTGACGATGGGCAACCTTGATCCCAAGCGGGCGGCGCCAGCAGATTCACGGGCAGCAAGCAAAACACAACAGCTCCATCCCTAATTACCTGGCGCTTTCCGGGCAATTATCAGAGAGACGCAGGTTAAATAACTTCAACTCTTCGTGAAAAAATTTCGCTGCTTCTCGTTTATGGGCAGGGCGAGCTTCTCCATCACTTGCAGCATGTCCTCCCAGACATGGCGCTTCTCCCTCAAGGCCTGGTTACGCAACAGGAATGCCGGATGATACGTCGGCATGAGCGGAATGTTGCGGTAGGTCTTCCACGTGCCGCGCAGCTTCATGATGCCGATCGTCCTGCCGAGTAAGCCCTCCACCGCCGTCCCCCCGAGGGCAACCAGGACCTTGGGCCGGATCAGATCAATCTGCTCATGCAAATACGGAATGCAGGTCACCATCTCCTCAGGAGTGGGCTTGCGGTTGCCGGCGGACTCGCCCGGCGTGTCGGGCCGGCATTTCAAAATGTTCGCGATGTAAACGTCCCCGCGGCTCAGCCCCATCGTCTCAATAATCTTGGTGAGCAATTGACCGGCCTTGCCCACGAACGGTTCGCCCTGCTCATCTTCGTCCGCACCCGGCGCTTCGCCCACAAACATGAGCGGCGAATCAATATTACCCACGCCGAACACCACCGTCTTCCGCGACGAAACAAGGTGGGGGCATTTGACGCAGGCAAGGGCGCGGTATCGCAACTCGGCAAACGCAGCGGCTTTGGCAACTGAGTCGAGCGGAGTGGCCCCGGGCTCAGGCAGGCCGACGTTCGTCGTCGCCGACGTCGAGAGGCCCGCTGTCACTTCGGATTTTGGATTTCGGCTTTCGGATTTCACGAGTGACGGCTCACGTTGGCTGCCACGCACTTCTGGCGACGTAGCCGGAACCGCAAGCCTGGGTGAGGGCTGAGTCAACGCACGGAGCGTCTCTGGCGCGACGGCAACATAGCGCACCCCGCGTGCCTTCAAGGCTTCGAGGTGTAGAATCGTCGCGTCGAGCAGTTGATGGTAACTCGACGACATAGCGGCATCGTAATCGACCACCCGCCTCGCACACGAGAAAATTGCGGAGTCTCCGAGTCCCGACTGCCTGGTCCTGCTCGCGGCGCGCGCGACGACAAGATTTTGTTGTCACATTTCCATGGAGGCTTTTGTAATTGGGAACCAAGCTCTGAATATCCCTCGCCTTCGCCAAGCGCTCGCGCCCGGAGGCTGGGCGATTACGACCAACCGCGCTTCCCCTCCGCACAAATGGCAATCTTCCGGCTCCTGTTGACATGAGGTCCGCAGCTGGCCCGACAGGGCCCGGGAGATCCCCGGCTGCACAACAAGGAACCACCTAGTTGCTGCCGCTTTGCCTCACTGTATGTTCCACTTGTCCGCTTTACCGTGGATCATGAAAATGAGGAATTTTTCCAGAACCGTTTTTGGCGGCAAGGCTTTCCCCGCCGCCCGCCTCACACTTTCCCCGGTGGCTGGCCACTGGCGGATTGCGCCGTAACCCGCGGCGTCAAACAGGCCGCCAATGGGGGCGCTGGCGGCTTGCGACTGGTCTGTCTGTGCCATTTCTCTCGGCGCAGGCAGGCCGGTTCGCTTTTGAGAGCAGGCGGTCAACAGCAATCGTGGCCTTTACTCTCGCAAGAAATCTCTGGCCAGTTTTTCAGAGAACAATGCTGATAATCAGCCATGATTTCGCTCATCCACCTCTTCTTTTTGCGGCTTGAGCTCGCAGCTTTGGCCAGCGAAAACAAGCCCGCCGCTACGAAACTGGAAGTGAGCGCCAATCACTGTTTCGCAAAACACGCCGATGGTCGTCTCTTTTTCCATCTCGGCGACACGGCGGAAGAATTGTTTCATCCACTAAATCGCGAGTAAGTAGATCCGCCTCTGGAAAACCATGCACCGAAAGGCTTCATCGTGATTCGAGCGGTGGTCTTGAGTGAATTCGATGGCGCGAAAATCCCGAATGCGTCCGGCGCACTGACCTTCGTGAATGGGGACCTCAACACCCTAACAAGGCGTATTTCCGGCACGTCGATTACAATGTGGACGCGGCGACCGCATTGGCACTTCACCTCGAGATGCTGCCAACCTTGAGCGATTAGGTGACCAACTTCGGTAAGTAATTCATGAGCCAAGTGTACGCACTCGCCTACGGACGCATCCTCGGTTCGCGTTAGGGCGACGAGCCCATCATCTGAATTCTCGGCGGCGACCGGACCAGCGGATGCCACAGCGGAAATTCGGCTAGAATTGGCTGCCGGGCTAACCCAAGTGCCCGGGCGCATGCATCTGCGTCCGGTGGCCCAAGGGAATCACCCCCAACGGGGCCGGAATTTCACCAGGGCCGCGCGGGATTGTGAGGCTTGCTGCGAGTATCCCGGGCCAGCATCCCCCGGCCGATGTTCGGCAAATCTTCGGGAGGCAGCACCGCGTCCACCATCGCGACTTCTGGATCGGCTGGTTGGGCATCGCGTTCGGCAGCGATTGCCTCGTCGATCATCCCGAGCAACTTCCCGCGGCCATGCTTCGCCGTCGCGGAGCAGGTGAAGATCTCCGGCAGGTTCTCGCACCAGGCTGAGATCCGCTCCTTGAACGCCTCGATGTTCAACCGCACCTTGGCGGGCGTTACCGTATCGGTCTTGGTGAAAACGAGGACGAACGGGATGGAGTTACTGGCAAGCCATTCCACGAACTCCAGATCAATTTTTTGCGGTGGCAGCCCGGAATCGATGAGCGCGAAAACACAGTAGAGGTTATTCCGCTGCTGAAGATATTCGATCACCGCCTCGTTGAACCGGGAGCGGTCCTTCCGCGCCACATGGGCGTAGCCGTATCCCGGCAGATCCACCAGCCGCCAGGTTTTGTTGATCACGAAGATGTTGATCAACTTGGTGAAGCCGGGCGTGGTGGAAACCCGGGCCAGCCCTTGCTTGCCCGCCAGCAAGTTCAGTAGGGACGACTTGCCGACATTCGAGCGACCGATGAAAGCGAATTCCGGCAGGGACTCGTCCGGACACGAATCTAGATCCGGAGCGCTACCGTAAAAAGTGGCGGAAGAGATGTTCATAATTTACAATCTGCAAACCATCATCGCAGGAAATCCACTTCCGGGATACAACCAATATTAATGCTCAGGAAAGTGAGTTGCGGTGAGAAACGATTCAGGCGACCGCGAATCATTGATGGTTTGCAGATTGTAAATTATGAACATCTCTTCCGCCACTTT
>JANOHH010000943.1:0-4574 GCA_031406395.1 Verrucomicrobiota bacterium
GTTCTTCAGCTTGGCAATGTCGTGGACGGAAATCTCGTCGCCGCCTTGCTCGCCCATCAACACGGCCACGTCCCCCAATTGCGCCTCGGGAATTTCCGTGATGTCCACCGTGAGCGCGTCCATCGCGATGCCACCGACGAGCGGGGCCCGCCGCCCGTGGATCAGCACGCCACCTTGGTTGCGCACACGCGGGAAACCGTCGCCGTAGCCGATCGGCAACACGGCGATGCGTCGCGCGGTTGGCGCGGTGTATCGCATTCCGTAGCCAACAACTTCCCCGGGCCTCAACTGTTGAATCGCGGCGATGCGCGCCTTGACCGACATGACGGGTTCGATCCCAGGAATTCGCCGGCAGACACTCGAGGGAAAAATGCCGAACATCAAAATGCCGACGCGCACCATGTCGAGATGCGCCTGAGGCAAATCGAGAAAACCACCGCTGTTGCACGTGTGGCGCAAGGGCACGGAAATGCCCCGGGCGGCAAGGCTGGCCAGCACTTCGTTGAAGCGTGCGAATTGAAGATTGGCAAAGGTTTTGTCCATTTCGTCCGATTGCGCGAAATGCGTCATCACCCCTTCGAGCCGGATCGCTTTCTCGGCGCAAATCAGCTCCAGCAGGGGCAGCGCCTCGTCCCAGCGCACTCCGTAACGGCTCATGCCCGAGTGAATTTTCACATGCACCGGCACTGGCTTTCCGAAGGCCGTGGCGATTTTCGCCAGCGCGCGCACAACTTGTGGCTCATTCACGCAGACCGTGAGGTCATGCGCCACGCACCACGAGAGTTCGGCCTCCTGGCGCTCGCCCAGCAACAGCAGCGGGGCGGTGATGCCCGCATCGCGCAGCGTCATCGCCTCCTCAAGGGTGCTCAAGCCGCAGCCCCACGCGCCTTCCTCGAGGGCGATGCGCGCCACGTCCAGCGCGCCGTGTCCGTACGCCTCGTCCTTCACGACGGCGAGCAGCTTCACAGCGTCGGGTAAGTCGTGGCGGATGAGTTGCAGGTTGCGGCGCAGCTTGCCGAGATCAATCTCGGTCCATGCCGGGCGCAACGGGAAGTTTTCGGAGTTCACATTCATCTAACCATGAAAAGTCTTACCGCCAAAGACGCAAAATGACACAAAATAAATCATGCATTCCCTGGTGGCCAGAGACTCTGACCAACGTCGGTGCGGAAATAGCTCCCCACGACGCGAATTTTCCGAATGTTTGCGTAGGCCCGGACGATCGCCGCTTTGAGCGTCGGTGACAGCGCATTCACATCCGCGATCCGATGGCCGGTGGCCAACAGTTTGCCGTCACCGCCGCGCGCAACCTCGTTCCACCACACGTCGCAATCGAACTGGCCGGCTACCTCCAATGGCAATTGCGGCCCGCGCACCTGGGTGAAGGGATAGCCGTAGCCTGCCAGGGTGAGCGAGCACCCAAACTTCGCCGCTGTTTTGAATTGCGGTTCGAGTTTTTGATTGCGCGCCGTGCGGAGCAGGGTTTCTCCTGGGTTTTTCAGCATCCGCAGGATCATCGGGCCAGCCGTGACGCCAATGCGGATATTGTATTCGATGACGTGCCATTTGCCACCGCGCTTGATGGCGGTGACTTGCAAGGGTCCGTTGAATTTTGCCGCGCGCAACCAAGGACGCAGCGGATGAATCAACTGCCGGGCCAGTCCGTATTTATCATCGGGGTCGCGTTCGACCAACCCGCCGAGCGGCGCGCCCGCCACGATGCCCATGTTGCCATTGAAGGCGTATTTGTATTCCTGGTTCGTCACCAGCGAATGGATTTCGCCGCCGCTGATGAGCACGATGTGGCCGACCTCGGCGCGGCCCAGATATTCCTGAAGGAAAACGCCCTCGGCGTAGTTCACTTGCCGCAACCACGCTCGCGTATCGGCCACGGTCTCGCACAGGATGGTGTGAATCGGACTCGTCGGCGAGCAGAGCGGATTCTTGATCACGAATGGCCGCGGCTGACGCTGGAGAATTTTTTCCGCCTCAATGCGGTTGCGGGCCACGAACGATTTGGGGAAAGGGATCCTGAAATCTCCACAAAGCTTCCGCGCAAAATCGCGCTCGCGCTCGATCCGCATCGCCTCGCCCGTGGGGCAAAATATGCCGACCCCGGACTTTACTAAATCGCCCGCCCACGGCGCTTGCGCCCAATCAATGGATTGCGGGATGACGAGGTTGATCCCCCGCTCCTTGATGATCGCGCAGGGGCTGGGAAATGCATCGCTGGTGTAGGTTGGTCCGACGAGTGACGGCGAATAGTGACCATAGTTGCGCGTGAGATACGTCGCAACCCCCGCCCCGGAGTCGGCGAGGGCCGTTCCGATGCTGTGTGCGAACGAACCGACCCCCAGGATCATGGTGGATTGAGAGTCGGTCACTGGCTTCACGTTTGCCTGCATTTCCGCGGAATTATGGGTCGGAGAGAAATGATTTCAAGATAACTCCGCCGCGTCCTGCCAGACCGATTATCGAATGCCGAATGCGCTCGCCAAGGCGATGGCTCTGAGGCAAGTTGAGTCCAGCAGCCATGAGCGAACTTAAGATCATCCAGGACACGCTCGAACGCGCGGCTCGTCGCCGGCGCGGGGAGCGCGCCTTGCGCGGTCTCTGGCGCGGCCTGTTCGTCGGTGCCAGCCTGTATCTCCTCGCGCTCGGGGTTTTCAAACTTGCGCCCGTCCCGCCCGCCACTTTGCTCTGGACCGGGCTTGTCGCCCTCGGCTGTCCGCTGGCCGGTTTCCTCCTCGGCGGTTGGCGCAAACCCGGCCTGGCCGAAACCGCCCGCTGGGTGGATGTGAAACAAAATCTCAAGGAGCGCATGAGCACCGCGTTGGAATTTGCCGGGGACGAAAACTCCGGCACGTGGCGCGACCTCGTCATGCACGACGCCCTGAGCCACGCCAACGAAATTGATCCGCGCAAACTGGTGCCGTTCCGGCTGCCGAAAGCGACCCGCTGGGCCTTGTTGATTCTCGCGCTCACGGCCGGGCTGGGTTTCGTTCCAGAATACCGGAGCAAGGCATTTACGCAAAAGCGGGCCGACGAAAAGGTCATCAAGGAGGCGGGCAAACAGGTGGCCGAACTGACCCGCCGCGAAATCCAGCAGCGCCCGCCCGCGCTCGAAGCCACCAAGAAATCCTTGGAGGCCGTTACCGAACTTGGCGAGAAACTCGAAAAACTGTCCCTCACCCGCAGCGAAGCCCTCAAAGACCTCGCCAACGCCACCGACAAACTCAAGAGCGAGTTGAAGGACCTGGCCAAAGACCCGGCGCTGAAAAAACTCGAACAAGCCGCCCGCGCTCCCGGCGATTCACAGACCGCCGCTGGCCTGCAGAAACAGATGGAGTCGTTGCAAAAGCAACTGAGTTCGCAGGCAAACAATCCCGAAGCGTTGGACAAGCTGCAAAAGGATTTGGAGAAATTGCAGGCGGCGGCCAAATCAATGGCCGACAAAACGGGCGACGCAGCCGAAGCCGAGCGGCAGAAACTTTCCGCCGCGCTGTCTTCGTTGTCGCAGCAGGCCGCTGAGGCGGGCGTGTCGTTGCCGCAACTGGACGAAGCCATCGCCGCCCTCGCTGCCAATCAGACCGACCGCTTCCTCAAAGACCTCGACGCTGCCATGACCGATCTCGAGAAGCTGCGCGACATGAAGAAAAAGCTGGAGGCGATGCAAGCGCAGGCGCAGACGGAAAAGCTCGGCAAAGATCTCGCTGAACAACTCAAGAACGGCCAAGCCGAAGCCGCCGCTGCCACGTTGAAGAAATTATCCGAGCAATTGAAGTCCACGAATCTCAGCCCGGAACAGCTCCAGAAGATTCTCGAGGAGGTGTCGAAGGCGCTGCCCGCCGCGAGCGAATACGGCAAGGTTGCGGAGCTATTGAAGCAAGGCGCGAAGCAAATGCAGCAGGGCGACAAACCCAACGCCTCGCAATCGCTGGCCGACGCCGCCAAGGAATTGGAAGACCTCCTGCAGCAGATGGCTGACGCCGAGGCGATGATGGCCGCGCTGGAAAACCTCGATAAGGCTTCGATGTGCATCGGTCAGTGCAAAGGCTGGGGGCAATGCGCTGGGACAAAGCCCGGCTACAATCCCTTCGGCAAAAATCCTGGCAGCGGCGTGGGCACTTGGGGTCAGGAAGGCGGCGAGTGGTTGGACAGCTTCGACGATGGCACGGGGAACATTGATCGCTCGGCTCTCAATGAGCGCAATCAAGCTGGTCGAGGCCTCGCTGACCGCGAAGCAGGTGACCTGACCGACCGACTTCAACCCACCAAAGTCAAAGGCCAGTTCACGCCCGGTGGCCCGATGCCGAGCATCACGCTCAAGGGCGTGAGCATCAAAGGCACCAGCAAAGTCGCCTATGAAGAGGCGACGACTGCCGCGCAAGCCGACGCCCAAAGCGCGCTCAGCCAGGAAAAAGTCCCGCGCGCGTATCAAGGCGCCGTGAAGGACTATTTCGACGATTTGAAGAAATGATTTAACCGCAGATGGACGCGGATGAACGCAGATTGAAGGGGAATAATGGCTCTGCTCGCGAAACAAGAATGCGTCACTTGGAAGGGAATTCCCG
>JANOHH010000950.1:0-2367 GCA_031406395.1 Verrucomicrobiota bacterium
TGAAAAGGCGCGGCTCCAGGAGAAATGAATCGTGGCCTTTTTCCGAGTGGACGGTGATCCACATCACCGGCACGTGGGCGTCTTTGAGCAGATGGACGAGTTTGGATTGTTCCTGCGGATGGAAGGAAACATCGGAGTCCATGCTGAACACAAGAAACTCCTGGTGCTGGCAACGCGCGAAGAGTTCACGGAAATCCTGGGCGCCAGCCTCGGCAACCAAATCAAACCATTGCCAGGCGTCCACTATCCGCAGGTAGGTGTTGGCGTCGAAGCGTTGCACAAATTTCTCCCCCTGATGGAGCATGTAGGATTCGACCGGGTGATTCATTTCATACCAACCGTGCGGCGGTTTGTGGCTCACCAACACGCCCCGGGCGCGCTCCCGCAAAGTATCGGGCGAAACAAAGGTCTTGTGGGCGATGCGCCGCGCCAGCGCCAGTCCGACGTCCGGGCGCGGGCCATCGTAAAAATCGCCGCCCCGGAAGTTCAGGTCGCTCTCGATGGCGGTGATCTGCTCGAAGTTCAGGATACGATGAATGATGGTGGTGGCGACGCTGGTGCCGATGGGGACCACAATCTTCACGCGTTCGGGATAACGCGTCGCCAGCAGCAGGGAGAGGTAACCGCCAATGGACCCGCCAACGACCGCGTGGAGTTTTTTCACGCCCAGGGCATCGAGCAGCTTCAACTGGGATTCCACGACATCAATGATGCGCAACACCGGGAACGTTCGGCCCCAGGGTTTGCCGGTTTGCGGATTGATCGAAGCCGGGCCGGTTGAGCCATAGCAGCCGCCGAGGTAATTTGCGCAGAGGACGCAGAATTTGCGGGTGTCGAGCGCCCTGCCGGGGCCGATGAAAGCATCCCACCAGCCCTCATGCAATTCCTCCGTCCAGCGCCCGTCCAGGCCGGGCACATCGCGATTGAGCCCAGCGGCGTGCTGGCTGCCGGTCATCGCGTGAAATACCAGGATGACGTTCGATTTGTCCGCGTTCATCCGGCCGTACATTTCGTAGGCCAGGGTGAAGCGGGAAAGTTTTCCGCCCACGCGCAGTTGCAGCGGCTTTCTCGGGTTGTTGAACTCGAAGAAACGCGTGGCGACCTTGCCGATGGAACGACTCGTCGTGGGCACGGGTTGGAGTTCAGCCGGCGGCTTTGAGGGCCTGGTCCAGATCCGCCAGCAGGTCGTCAATGTTCTCCAAGCCGACGCTGAGGCGGACCAGTTCGGGCGTGATGCCGCCCGCCCGCTGCTGTTCCTCGTTGAGCTGGGAATGCGTCGTGGTGCACGGATGAATCGCCAGGCTCTTGGCGTCGCCCACGTTGGCGAGGTGGGAGAAGAGTTTCAGCGCATCAATAAACTGGCTGCCTGCTTTGCCTCCGCCTTTGATGCCGAAGATGACCATCGCCCCGCCTTTGCCGCGAAGGTATTTCCGGTTGAGCTTGAACATGGGGTCGTCCTTGAGTCCCGGGAAGCGGACCCATTTGACCTTGGGATGCTTTTTGAGATGCTTCGCCACGGCCAGCGCGTTTTCGCAGTGGCGCTCGACGCGCAACGGCAGCGTCTCGATCCCCTGAAGGAAAAACCAGGAATTGTCCGGCGCGATGCAGGCTCCGAGATTGCGCAACGGCACCGTCCGCATGCGGAGGATGTACGCCAGCGGTTTGAGCGGCGCGGGCAGATCAATGCCCCAACGCAGGCCGTGATAGCTGTTGTCCGGCGTCGTAAAGAGCGGGTGCTTGCCCGCCGCCCAATTGAAGCGTCCGCTGTCCACGACCACACCCCCGATGCCCGTGCCGTGCCCGCCAAACCATTTGGTGAGCGAATGGACGATGATGTCCGCGCCGTGGGCCAGCGGTTGGGTCAGGTAGGGGGTGGAGAAGGTCGAGTCCACAATCAACGGCAGTCCGGCGGCGCGGGCGGTCTTCGCCACGGCATCCAGGTCGGTGATTTCGAGCGCGGGGTTCGAGACGGATTCGCAGAACAGCGCGCGGGTATTCGCGTCAATGGCTTTGGCGAAGTTTTCGGGGTCATTCGAGTCCACGAACTTCACCGTGATGCCGAATTTGGGCAGGAGGTCGTTGAACTGGGTGTAAGTGCCGCCGTAGAGGTTGCGGGCGGAGACGATGTTGTCGCCGGCTTGCGCGAGATTGATGATGGAATAAAACACGCCGCTGGTGCCGGACGCCACGCCGAGGCCGCCCATTTCCGGCGCGCCCTCGAGCAACGCGACCCGTTTTTCGAGCACATCGGTAGTGGGATTCATCAGGCGTGTATAGATGTTGCCTAGTTCCCGCAGTGCAAACAGATTCGCCGCATGCTCGGTGGTGCGGAACACAAACGAACTCGTGCGATAAACCGGCACCGCC
>JANOHH010000967.1:0-6825 GCA_031406395.1 Verrucomicrobiota bacterium
GACCGGGGTTGCCCCCGGTCTCGTTTGAAACGTCGATCAGTTATTTGGCTTACGGCCCGACACGATAGAACTTGATCGGAGTGACGCCCACATTAATTACGTACGGGCTGGAAGGATTGCCCGGCACCAGACCCCAATTTACGAGGTCGATGGACTCATAGAGTCTTCCCATTCCGGTCCAGCTAAGCGTCAATTCCCCGGTCAATGGATTGTAGACCGCCGGATTGAAGTTGGGCGCGGGCACCGCTGCAAAGGTCGAGAGGAAAGTCCCGGGGATAGGCAGCAAGCTGGCCGCCGGGGTCGAATCGGTACTAATGCGCCAGGCCACTTTGACATAGTCAGCGCCACCGCCCTCAATATGCAGGGTCTGGATGAAGTATGGCACCCCCGCCGTCAAAACCTGAGGATCTGATGTGCTGGGATCCCCCGGCTCAACAAATGTGCCTCGAGCGCCGTCGAGAGACGCAATCTGTACTGCACTCGCAGGATTTGCATCCGGGCTCAGGAGCAATCGCGAGTGATCGTCGCTGGCAAGGAAGAAGGTATAACTTCCCGAAACCGTGGGCGTGATCCAGCCGGAAAGGCTGTCCCCGTAGTTGTCACCAATATTGCCGATCGTATCGAACGTGGCAAAGGTCCGATTGGTCATCGGCGCATTTGGATAATTGGTGTCGCTTAACAAGGAATCCACGGTACTCGCAGAACCCAGGAAGTAATAGTCCCAGTACACCAACCCCTGCGTCAGCACGGGCGACCGAAACGGGACCGCCAACGGGGCGATCACATTCCCCGTAACGGTCTGGTCTTTGACCCCGGTGACAGTCAGGTTGTACACCGTTCCAGGCGTCAATCCGGTCGTGACCAAGATGGCCTCCCGCCAATCGCCCCCGAACGATGCGGCTCGCAAGTCCCCTATCAACGTGACGCCGCTGACGGTCGTCCCCGGGATGGAGTAGTTCAGCGGATTCCCACCGGTCGTGGGGTCAATGCGCTTACTAAACAATACTTTCACCAGATTCGGGGTCGGCCCGCTCGTATTTGGCGTTCCGAGCCCGGCCACGGAGACGACGGTGGGCTTATTGGTATCGTTGGTGATCAGGACGGTGGTATTTGCGGATTGGCTGCCACCCAGAGTGTTGCTGACCACCACGTAGTATTGCCCCGAATCAGCCGGCTTACTTTGGGCAATGGTCAGGGTCGTGTTCGTTACGCCATTCGGATAGTGGCGGGTGCCATCAGAGTTGTCCGTGTCCACCAAGATGCCCGAGCCGACTTTGAACCATTGGTAAGTGTTGGGATAGCCCGAAGCTACCACCGTAAGGGAAACGCTGCTGCCTTCGACGTTCGTCACGCCAGCGGGTTGTTGGGAGATGGCCGAAGCTACCCAACTAGCGCTCCAGTGGTTGGTGACACGCTCAGCGCTCAAGGCATAATCGTAGAAGGCCACTTCATCCACGGCCCCGTTCCATGGAAGGGCATTGTCGTATCGAATGCCTATGGTCAGCGGCTGCACGGTGTTATTGACGAAGCTGTTCATATTCTGGCTGAAGCCGCCTTGCGGGGTATTGATCGGTTCTCCGTTGACGTAGAGCGTTCCTTGGGGGCTGACGCCGTCCCACGCAAATACGAGATGCACCGGGACGCCGTCTTGCGGCGCCAGATTGCTGTAATAGCGCGTCACGCTGGAGTTCGGCGCGCCCAAGTCAATCCCGTAGGTACCATAAAAGAAGGTGTTAAACACGTAACCACCCCGGGAACTGGATCGATTCTGCGAGCCGAGGATGATGCCTTGCGAGCCTCCATTCGGTCGGGCCCAGAGTTCCACTGAAAACGCCCCACTGGGATTGAGTTCCGGGAAGTTGCTCAATGTGGTTCTGCCTGCAGCGGCAAAATTCACCGCTGGATTGTTCTCGGTGGCGATTACCGACGCGGCACCATATACCGGCAACCCAGAATAGGTGGCATCGTGGTAGCCGGCAGAGTCTTTGGCAGTGGGGCCGGCAGCTTCGTCCAGTCGCCAGTAAGCAATCGGGCGATCAGCAGCGACCGAGGTCGAGTAAGCACTCGGCGGCGGAGTGAAGGTGATCGCGATGGGCTCGGAATTGGTCCAACCGATTGCATTTGTGGCATAGAGCACGTAATTGGCCGCGGTACTGCTTAGGCCGCTAAGCACCTTGAAGGTTGAGGCATTCGCCCCGGGAATAGCAACCCCATTGGATGTCCATTGGAAGCTAATCGGCAAGGTGCCAGCCAACTGCACTTTGAGCAGTGGCGAGGTACCGGCCATGACGGTCCTCGGGCCGGGCAGGCTGACGATACTCGGCGCGGACACGTTGGTGCCAAACAAGAACCGGGAATAGTGCACCTGGATAGTATTCAACGAAAGGGCACTCCCATATACCGAAACCTCGTCGATGGTGCCGCTGAACGGTTTGACCAAACTGGTGCCAAGCGCACCGATCCAAGCCGGCGACCCGGTGGCCGCACCCAAGCCAGGCTGGTTCTTGGTGCCGAGCGATTGGCCGTCCAAAATGACGGTGACATTGGTCAGGTTGTCAATGACGAGAGCCACGTGTGCCAGGCGACCAATCAGGTTCTGCGGTACCGACCAAGTGAGGGTTACGGGTGAATCGTTGGTGTAGATAAGGGTCGAGCCGTCCTTGTTGGCCTGGAGGGCGTAGCCAATGGTGCTGCCGTCAGCCGCCCAGGCGAAAATAGTGCCATCCTGAGGGGCCCCGCCCACCAGATAAATCAGGGCTTCAATCGTGCCGTTGCCACCGGTGAACTCGAAGGCCGGGTTGTTGGGAATCTGGACATCGCCCGCGCCATTGAAGGCGACCGCGCGCTGGCCGAAGGCTCGGTTGGTTCGCCCATCATACGTCACTGCACCTTCCAGCGTCCCGTGGCGGGTGGCATCCACGACGTTTGAAAGCGTGGTGCTGAGACAATTATCTGCTGGGAAATAGGCCACAAGACTGGGTTCGGCAATGACGGACGCACGGTAGTAGTTCACGTCAGTGGTCCGGACGGGCACAACCGTAAGCGTGGCAACCGAACTCGTGACCGAAATACTGCTGGCGGTCAGGATGCAACGGAACTGCGCGCCGCTGTCGGCGGGGGAAACCTGAGGCAGAATCAGTGTGGGCGAATTTTCGCCGCCAAGGTTCACACCCCCACGCTGCCACTGGTAAGTTATCGAGGCGTCAACCGCCGCCACGACCGTGAAAGGCGCTGCCCCTCCGTCCCATACGGACGCGGACTGCGGTTGCAAGTTAATGCTTGGGCCGGGCGGACGGGTCAACAGATCAGCAGGCGAGAACTGTCCCTGAGCGAAGGTGCTGATCCTCAGCTCGTCCAGCCATCCGCGGAACGTCGGCGTTGTTCCCGGGCTGCCACCGGCGAAAATATTGCCGTTGGGAATGGTGTTGGCATTGGTGGAAGCGCCTTGTTGGACGCCGTTGGCATAGAATGCATTCGTGCCGTCCGTATTTACGACGGCGACATGCATCCACTTCGTGTAGTCTCCGCTGACATAGTCACCAATTTGAACTTCTGTCGGGACGCCCTGGCTGGCATTCGGGATGACGAACGCGCCGACTCGGGCATCGCCGCCGTTGTAGTCCCAGCGGAAGTACACCCCACCGGCGCCCGTGCGGGCTGGACGGTCTGGCTGGCTGAAGTCCCCGGAGCCGCTGGCAAAAAACCAAGTGCTATTGTTAGCCCGGTCTATATCCGGGAGGATCCAGCACTCGATGACGTAGTTGGTCGGCGGCGGATTCCATTCCGCCGACAAGGCGGTCGATCCCCAGGGATTCCACATCGCCGCCGCTCCGCATTGCAGGGGCGTCCAGTAAGTCGCGTTGGTGCTGATGAAGCCAGTAGTGCCCAAGGGGCCACCGACACCGAAGGGAACAACTCCGGCTCCGGGGTTCCCAGAGCCAGCACAGGAGAAACCCAAGGCAAAATTGCGACCGTTGCCGCTTGAGTCAGTCTGGATTGTCGGGGCTTCGCCGTAATGCCACCAGCCGGCGGTGGTGACGGCAGCAGAGACCGGTTGAACCAGCAGCGACGAAGCCAAAGTCAGCCCAGCCAGCAGACTGGCGGTTCTAAATTTGTTGGATTTTGCCCATTTAACTGGGCACAGGAGCAGAGTGTTTGTTTCGATTTTCATTTTGGTTGTGAGCGTATCTACGGTTAGTAGAAGCTTATCTCAAAAATTATCCAGGGTGTCAACGCAAATCATCGAAAATATCTCGGCTATTCCGTTTTGGATAGTCGCTCTTCATCCCTCTAACCACACGGCGGTCGGAGAATCGGAGGGTGGTAGTCCGAGATGGTTTCGCAACCCTATGTTCGGAAAGCCGCGACCTGCCAAGTCGGCAATGCAAATCCTTTGTTATCGTCTCGAACCCGGCCAGCCGTCCGGCGGCGGAATTTCGCCTGACCGACGCACAAGGTTCATCCCGAATACCGCACGGAAATCACCGCGCCGAGCCAGGACTGCGAAGACCTAAGGCTTCTGCTTTACCCGCGCAGGGGTGAAAAATCAGGTCACTGCAAGCCTCAACTCCTCCCGGCTTCGTTCGCTTTGCTGCCTTCTGGAATCCGACTTCCGGTTTTCACGTCAGTCCAACCAGACCCGGGCGTCCTGGCGGATGTGGCAGCGCTGCGTTTTTCCGTTCGGCAATTTTACGACCACCGTGACTTCGTATCCATCCGGCGTGATTTTGAGGGTGGGCGGCGCTGGCGTTTTGGCCTCGACGTTCAGGGTTAACTCATCAAGCGTCGTTGCCCAGCGCTTGTTTTTATCATGGTAAGCCCGTTGCGCATAATAGATCTGATGCAATTGTGTCTTCGCGGCCGCCGCCGGGTCGGGGGCAAATGCGACCGTTCCGATTTTTTTGCGGGTGAACTGGACATAGCCCCATTTTTCCGGGCGGTGCAGGTCAACGATGCCTTGGGGCGACCAGACCCAGTTGTCTTCCTTCTTGTCGGGACGCTTCCGGTGTTTGCCGTCCACAATATCCGTCAGCCATTCCACGCGGGAAAAATTGACCCGCCACTGGTTCCCTTCGGCGGGGGGCGTTTTACGACCGGCGAACTCGGCCAGGGCCTTCCAGGGAAAAGCGATTTCCAGCGTCCAGCCCACATCGGCGTCGGCGGGGTGGTTGAGGGTGCCATTGATATGGACCGCCGTTTTCAGGCCGGGAATCTCCCACTCGTTGAGGGCGGGGCCGCCGTCCTTGTACGGTTTCTTGAGCCGCAGATCCCAGCCGGTGTTCAGCGCATTCATTTCGAATTCGTAATACTCGTGGCTGTCGCCGTCCGGATCGATGAACACTTCAAAATCGTTGTCGTTGAAAATCACGGTGTCGTGCTGGGTAAGGGTGCCCCAGACTTGCGGTTCTTCGAGTTCGGCGGCGACATAGAAGTATTCGTCGTCCCAGAGCATTTTGGCGCGGGTGCGGAAACGCGGTTTGGGTTTGGCGCCGCCTTCAATGTCCACGAAGTTCTCCGTCCACGGCGCCGCCTGCCAGGCCGCTTCGTCCAGTCGCCCGTCAAGTTTCACGGGGCCGGGCGCTTGGTAACAGACGTAGCCTTGGGGAATGATGCCGCTCATTTTCGCCCAATCCTCAAGCGGCCCGGCCGCGAGCCGGCCGACTGCGCCGCAGGCCAGGCCGGCCAGGAGCCAACTGAAAAGCCGGAGGTGAATTTTCCCAGCGCGGCTGACGCAGCAACCGCCGTAGCGCAGACTGGCAGTCGGCCGTATCGCGGATTGGCAATCCGCAGTCGTCCGTGGCTGCGGGAGCCAGCCGACTACCAGACGGCGATTCAGCAGGTTGCCAACCTGCGCTACGACTGCGGGCCGAACCGCAGGCTGGATTCCTGTCGTTTGGACGCAAAATTTCATCATAGTAGTACGGAAAAGCGCAGATTCAATGGCGCGGTGAACTGACCCTCGTTTGGGGTGTACCTCAGTGCGAGAGGCTTGGGTTTCGGCGGGTGTTCGGCGGCAGGTTGCCGGGCTCGGTTCGAGCGGGTTCGGTTCCGCATTCATCGTCATGCGTCATCATGGGCTGAATTGGCCAGGCCCACCAACAAAAAAAAGGGCCCAGCAGTTTGCACCGCTGGGCCCGTGATTGCTTAATCCGGTCGGGTAACTATTTCTTCAGCCGGAAGAATTGATTGCCGGCACCAACCGTGACGACCACGGAATTGTTGACGACTCCAGGGACGGTGGTCCAGGTCGGACTCGTGAGGCTGGGGGATCCTTCCAGGATGTAACCGGTGGCGGACAACGGCCAGATCATGGTCAAGCCATTGCCAATTTTTCCGAAGCACAGCTTCACCGGTGGCTCCACCGGAATGTTAACCGGAATGCCGCCGCCCGTCGGGGTGCTCAACGCGGCCAGTTCCGGCTTCGAGAGAGCACCGCTGCGGATCTGGATGCTGTTCACCCACATCGTGCGGCGCTCATCTTGATCGCCATCCCCGAACAGGATCGCCGTCGGCTGCAATGCCCGACGGGGATCGTCCAGCGCTTGGGAGGCAGTCCAGTCATCCTGGAAGATGCCATCCACGTATTTGGTGACCACGGGCGGGCTGGCCGCCTCGTTGTAAGCGGCGGCGATGCGGTGCCAAGCTCCGGCGGTGAAAGCGCCCGTGCCGTTGTAGCCGCCGCCGCCCTGGCCGAACTGGTTGCCCTGCCAGAACAGGTCGCCGTCGTCCGTGTTGTTCGCGGAAGCCCCGATGTTAATCAAGGAAGCGGCACCCGCCCCGGTGGTGTTGACCAGAACATCCATGATCAAGGTGTATTGATTGACT
>JANOHH010000995.1:0-6540 GCA_031406395.1 Verrucomicrobiota bacterium
CTCGCCGTGCGCGAGCGTGCCGGCTCAGCAGTCTTCCACCAGCTGAGCAGGGCGGCGCGATCGGGAGGAGACAGGGAAACGTGCGCCTCGCGGGCGACCCGGAGCTTCTCGAAAATCGCCGCGACGTTGGCCGGCAATCCGTCGCCGTCGAAGGCCGGATTCTCCGCGGTGGTAGCTGCGAGGCGCAGCCGCCCGATATTATGTTTGGTATTCAGGTCGAACTCCAGCCGGACCTCCAGTCGCGCACCGCCGGGAAGGCTCACCGGCCGCTCGAAATCAAAAATCGCGGCGTGATTTGTGCCGAACTTTGGATCCACTGCCCAACCCGACTTCGGATTATCATCCAGCGCGGAGGCAATGGAGAGCGTGTCCGAGTTCTGTTCGAAGGTGGCCCGGGCGCGCACGAGCCTGACTTCATTGGATTCGCCACCGTTGAGCGGCGACACGAAGACCCGGATGCGGCTTAAGCCGATGTTGCCGTTGTCCGCCCGGCCCGGTCCGCTCCTGGCCAGGATGGGATCGGACAATGCCTCCAACCGCAACGCGCGGACGCCCTGGGCTTGAGCGGACGTGGTGAACGTATAGACATCGAAATCACCATTTTTCCCCGCGGCAAGATAGGAGCCGTCGTCGAGTTTTTTGAAGGTGGCGCCCGCCTTGGATTTCAGTTCTGTCGCTTCCAGAAGCTCCCAGGTCGCCGGTGCCGGCTGCGGAGCACCCGCGATGAGCCACGCGTCAAATTTAGCCGGCAACTCGGATTCCTCATAAGTCTTCAGAGCCGAGACCAGCGGGGCGTGTTCGCGGTCAAAAGTTTCCTGCGCGCGCTGATTCACCTCCGGTTGGAGGTCGAGATCGATGTCGCTGCGCACAGTCGTGGTGAAGATGGCCAGCATCCGGTAATAATCCTGCGTCGGAATCGGATCAAACTTGTGGTCGTGACAGCGGGCACAACCAATGGTCATTCCGAGCATCGCCGTGCCGGTCGTGGCGAGCATGTCATCCAGCGCATCGTAGCGCGTGCGTTCCACTTCGTTGGCGGTGATCTGGGTGGGAAAGACCCCGGCGCCGAGAAAGCCGGTCGCCATCAGGGCCAGCGAATCATCGGGCGCGAACTCATCGCCCGCGAGCTGCCACCGCACGAACTGGTCGTAGGGCAGGTCGACGTTCAGGGCCTTGATGACAAAATCGCGGTAGTGATACGCGTTGGGCCGGTCGGTGTCGTGTTCGAAGCCTGAACTTTCCGCAAAGCGTGCCACATCCAGCCAATGCCGCGCCCAACGTTCGCCGTAGCGCGGGCTGGCGAGCAAACTCGTGACCAGCCTCGGCCACGCCTCGGCCGATTTGTCCTGCAGGAAAGCGTTCACTTCTTCGGGTGTTGGCGGCAAACCTCGCAGGTCAAACGAAGCACGCCGAATGAGCGCTCGCCGGTCAGCGGGCGGATTGGGTTTGAGCTTCTGTTCCTCGAGTCGCGCGACAATGAACTGGTCTACGGGGTTTCGCACCGCCCGGGTCGCCTTTACGTTCGGCGGTTCGATGCGTTTGAGTGGCTGGAAAGCCCACCATTGCCGGTCACTTTCGGTGATGGCGCTGCGGTCCTTCTTCGTCACAGCCTTGCCGGCGATGAGCGGTTGGTCGTAGGGCGCGCCGTTATCAATCCAGGTGGCGATCTGCGCGATGGCGGCGGCGGGAAGTTGCTCCCCTTTCGACGGCATGTGCGGTTCCTTGGCGTGCGTGATGAGTTGGTAAAGCCGGCTGGATCTGGCGTCGTAGAGGTTCACGGCCGGTCCCTCGGACCCGCCTTTGAGCAATCCCTCGCGGGTGGCAAGGGCAAAGTCGCCCTTGGTCTTCTCACCGCCGTGACATTTCACGCAATGTTCCAATAGCAGTGGGCGGACCTGTTTCCGAAAGATCTCCAGCCCGCGAGTCATGCGCTCGGCGTGATCGGAGGGCACGGTCGCAGACAGTGCTTTTTCCGCCGCTGCCGCCGGTAGCGCCACCACCGCCGCGAGGTATAGAATACTTCCAAAATTCATGGGGCCGATCAAACTTGGTCCGGAATCCGGTACTGCTTCCGATAGGCCGGCTTGAGCAGCGCGTTGGCTTCATCGCTGTTCGTGAAGCGTTCCGTGGCGCCGTCGAACATCAATTGCTTCTGCCCGACGCGATACGAGGTGTTGGCCAGATGAACCAGGCACGCGCTGTGATGCGCCGTTTCGATGTCGGAGTTCGGCAGCTTCCGTGTGCGGACGCACTCGATGAAATTTGGCTGATGCCATTTGTCCGGAAAGTAACCCTTGTCCTGATCAATGACCTTCCCGCCCTCGACCATCACCTGCCAGCCGCAGCCGTGCCGGCCAAGATACATCAGCGCCTTGGTGCCATAAATTTCCACGCGCGTGGCGGAGGTCGGCCAGTGCGGCCATTTGTCGCCGTAGCGGACTTCGCCCGGAAACTTGCGCATATAGTTGGTCGCGTTGCCGCTTTCGCAGGTCATCGCGAAATCGCCGTAGTCGTATGTGATGCACTGAAACTCAGGCACCTCGCGTTGCGATTGGTAGGCGTAATTGCCGCCGATGCACAAAACCGATTTGGGATGCGGCGGATCACCGAGCGCCATGCGGGTCAAATCCAACTGATGGCTGGCGTCATCGGCGAGCGTACCGCCCTTGTAATCCCACCATGGATGCCAGTTGAGATGGCGACCGGCATTGTAGGGAACGTACGGCGCCGGTCCGAGCCAAGCATCCCAATCCAGGCCGGGGGGCGGTTCGCTGTTGGGCTTGGGCTCCCACTTCGAACCGTCGAGCAGGTTGTAGACCTTCACATGGACGATGCGTCCCAGTTTCCCGCTGGCGATATAGTCGCGCGCCGAGGCGGCGTAGGGGCCGCTGCGATTCTGAAAACCCACTTGCACGACGCGCTTGTACTTCCGGGCGGCCTCAAGCATTTTGCGGCCTTCCCAAATGCTCATGGAAGGATTCTTCTCCACGTACACGTCCTTGCCGGCTTGACAGGCCCAGACCGTCGCCAGTGCGTGCCAATGCTCCGGCGTGGCAATGACCACCGCGTTGACTTCCCTGTCGTCCAGCGCCACGCGCATGTCCGAGATCCGCTCCGGCGCGCGCGGCTGCAGCTTCGCCAAGTCTTTCATGATGCCGGCGCCGCGATCCTGCCACACGTCGCAGACATACTTAAATTCCACGCCTGGCAGACTCCCCATGCCCGAAGCGTGGCTGGCGGCGCGACCGCCCGCACCGATGAGGGCGAGGACAAGGCGGTCGCCTGCGTTTTGGGAACGAGCGATGCGCGGGAAGGAGAGCAGGGCGGAACTCGCGGCGAGCGTGGCCGCTGTTTTCCCGGAGGCAGCTAGAAAATCGCGCCGCGTGATGGGCTTGACGGGCATTGGCATATTGAGGGGTGACGTTGGTCTTCCTAGAGTGAGGCTACGCTAGGATCTTTTTCACGACCTCACCGGAGACATCCGTGAGCCGAAAGTCCCGGCCCTGGAAGCGATAGGTCAATTTCTCGTGCTCGACGCCGAGACAATGCAGGACGGTGGCCTGAAAATCGTTCACCGTTACCGGGTCCACGACCGCGTTGTAACCGAGCTCGTCGGTGCCGCCGTGGGTGATGCCCGGCTTGATGCCGCCGCCGGCCATCCAGATGGTGAAAGCCTTCATGTGATGATCGCGGCCATAATTGCCGTTGCCCATGTCGCCCTGATTCATTGGCGTCCGGCCGAATTCCCCGCCCCAGATCACGAGGGTGTCATCCAGCAGACCGCGCTGTTTCAAGTCGCGAATCAGCGCGGCGGAAGGACGATCCACTGCCTGGCAGGTCTTCGTGATATCGGCGGGCAGGTTCCCGTGATGATCCCAACCGCGGTGATAGAGCTGCACGAAACGCACGCCGCGCTCCACCAGACGCCGGGCCAGCAGGCAATTGTTGGCGAAGGAGGATTTGCCCGGTTCGGCACCATAATCTTCAAGCGTGCCTTGGGATTCCTTCTTGAGGTCCATCAGTTCCGGCACGCTGGATTGCATCCGGTAGGCCATCTCGTAGGATTGAATGCGCGTGTTGATCTCGGGATCACCCACTGCCTCGAGCTTCAGGTGATTCAAGTCACGCACGCCATCCAGCAGGCGGCGGCGGACCTTGTCGTTCATGCCTTTCGGATTGGAAACGAACAGAATCGGCTCGCCTTGCGAACGAAACTCCACGCCTTGATGGTTGCTGGGCAGAAAGCCGTTGCCCCAGTAACGCGAAAGCAGTGGCTGGTCCTGGCCGAAACCGGAGGTGAGCACCACGAACGCCGGTAACTGCTCGTTTTCGCTGCCCAATCCATAGGAGAGCCACGCGCCCATCGTCGGCCGACCCGCCTGGGTGTTGCCCGTCTGCATCATGGTCACCCCCGGATCGTGATTGATGGCCTCGGTGTGCAGCGAGCGAATGATCGCAAGTTCGTCCGCCACGCCCCCGATGTGCGGGAGCAACTCGGAAAGTTCCGCGCCCGATTTTCCGTACCGATTAAACTTAAACTTGGTGCCCACGCACGTGAGCTTCAGTCCCTGGAGCTGGGCGATGCGCTGGCCCTTGGTGTAACTCTCGGGCATCGGCTGGCCGTTGAGGTCGATCAGCTTCGGCTTGTAATCGTAGAGATCCAGTTGCGATGGCGCGCCGGATTGAAACAGATAAATCACCCGCTTGGCCCGCGGGGCGAAGTGCAGCGGATTCACCACGCCATGGGAAGGAAACGGATTACCCGTGGCCACCGGCTTGGTTTTCGTGGTGGCGGCAAACAAGTTGGGGTTCAGCAACGATGCAAGAGCCACCGTGCCGAGACCGCGGGCGGTACGACCGAAGAAGTGTCGCCGCGTCATGGCTTGGAGCTGGGCGCGGTATGGGTCAGGGAATTGCATATCAATAGTCACTCTTTCGTGATCGTTTCATCAAGATTGAGCAGCACGTTGGCCACTCCGGTCCAGGCAACCAGATCCAGCTCGTTCAGCTTTTCGGCGCGCTTGGCTTCACCGGTCGCGAGCAGATCCACGGCAGCTTTCAAGTCGCTCTGATAACTCGCCGCCATGTCCGTGTGGATCCCAGTTAAGATCTTTCGTTCCTGCGAAGTGGGCGGCCGGGCCAGCACAGTTTTGTAGGCAAAGGCAATTCGCTGATTCAAATCGGATCCGCCCTCCTGCAGAACGCGCTCGGCCAACACCCGGGCCGCTTCGACAAAACCTTTTTCGTTGAGGGTTACGAATGCTTGCAACGGCGTGCAGGTCACGCTCCGTTGCTCGGTGCAAATCGCCCGGTCCGGTGCGTCGAAGGTCATCAAAGTCGGGTTCAGCACCGTGCGCTTCCAGAGCGTGTAGAGGCTGCGCCGGTAGAGGTCCTCGCCCTTGCTCTGCTCGTAGGTGTTGCCGCCGAACATCTTCTCCTCCCACAATCCCGCCGGCTGATACGGTTTCACGCTGGGCCCGCCGGGCGGGCGTTGACGATCAAGCAAGCCGGCGTACGCCAGCGCGCAATCGCGGATGACTTCGGCACTCATGCGTTGCCGCGGCCCTCGGGCCAACAGACGATTGCCCGGATCGCGCTCAAGCAATTCCGGGGTTGGTTTCGAGGACTGGCGATAGGTGGCCGACATCACAATCTTCTTCTGCATCGCCTTGATATTCCAGCCGCCATCGACGAACTCCCGCGCCAGCCAGTCGAGCAGATCCGGGTGCGACGGCAGTTCACCTTGCGTGCCGAACTCGTTGCCGGTCGGCACCAGTCCTTTGCCAAAGTACAAAGCCCAATAGCGATTCACCGTCACGCGGCTCAGCAGCGGGTGCTTCGGGTCCACGAGCCATTTCGCCAGGGTCAGCCGGTTGGTTTTTTCAGTCGGCGGCAGTGGTGGCAGGATGTGCGGTACACCAGCCACGACCGTGTCGCCCTTGGCGCGATAATCTCCGCGCACCCGGATCTGCGTTACGCGCGGCTCGGCCATGTCCTCCATCACGCGAATTGTCGGAATCTTCCCGTCCAAATCCTTCGCCGCCTTGCGCGTATCGGCCAGCTTTCCGTTCAAGGTCTTGGCCTCCGGATAAAAGTGCTCGCGATAATACTCCCGCAACTCCGTCTGCTGCGCGTCCGCATCCTTGCCCGGCGCGGCAAACAGCCCCGCCTGCACGTTGGTCGGCAGATCGGCAAATTCATCGAGGCCGCTACCCGCACTGGCGGTTAGCCGGAAGCGACCCAGAACCTGCTGAGGCGTGCCTGACTCGAACTTGAGCTTCACTTTTAGACGCGTGCCGCCCGCGAAAATGATCGGACTCTTCGGGAGGAAGATGGCCTGCCGGTTCGTGCGGAGTTTTTCGTTCTGTCCCTCGACCGCCCAGCCGGTGTCCGCCTTGTCATCCACCGCGGCCTTCACGTTGAAATCCTTCTGGCTGTAATCCGCCAGCGCCTTGGCGAACTCGACCGGATACTTCGTCACCGGCTGTTTAGGCGGCGCGAAGAGAAATCCATACACGCCGCTGCCGTGATGCGCCTTGA
>JANOHH010000996.1:0-2542 GCA_031406395.1 Verrucomicrobiota bacterium
GAGGTATCTGTTCTCGTCCCGGAGGGACACCCGACAATAGCCCGGGTTAAGCGACGCGAAGACACCAGTTATTTGAAATCCACCCACTTCACATTGCGCATGTCCTTCGTTTCATCGTAGCTCAGGTGCATGCCGAAAACGGCGGCCAGGCTCTGCACGGAATGGCCGTTGCCCCCGCGTTTCACGTAGTCGCGCAGAATCGGTTGGTAGTCAGGATGGGCGCAGTTCTCAATGATGAGTTTGGCGCGCGCGGAGGGCGATTTGCCGCGCAAATCGGCGACGCCGTGCTCGGTGACGATCACACTGACGGAGTGTTCGCTGCTGTCCAGGTGGCTGACCATAGGGACAATCGTGCTGATCGTACCGCCCTTGGCCACGGACGGGCAGATGAACATCGAGAGGAACGCCGCCCGCGCGAAGTCCGCCGAACCGCCGATCCCGTTCATCATGTGCTTGCCCAGGACGTGCGTGCTGTTGACGTTGCCGCTGAGATCCACTTCGATGGCGGTGTTGATCGAGATGGTGCCGATGCGGCGGATGATCTCCGGGTTGTTGGTGATTTCCTGCGGCCGCAACAGCAGCCGGGGGCGGAAAAATTCCCAGTCGCCATAGATGCTCTCCAGCGTGGGGGACGGCACCGTGAGGGAACACCCGCTCGCAAAAGTCACCCGCTCCTTGCGCATCAATGCGATGACCGCGTCCTGGATGACCTCGGTGTACATCTGGAAATTCGGGATCTCCGGATGCTCCGCCATGGCCATGAGCACGGCGTTCGCGGTGTCGCCGACGCCGGATTGCACCGGCAGAAAATTCTTGGGAATCAACCCGCGCTTGATCTCGGCGGCGAGGAATTCCGCGACGTGATTGCCGATCTGCTTCGTCACGGGGCTGATGTCCGCAAAGGCGCCGGTTTCGTCCGGGAGGTTCGTTTCCACCACGCCGAGAATTCGGGCGGGGTCAATCTGGATGAACGGCTGGCCGATCCGGTCCGAGGGTTTGAAGATCGGCACATCGCTGCGCTGCGGCGGATCATCCGGTTCGTAAATGTCGTGCGACCCGCGCAGAATGGGCGGGTGATAGCGATTCAACTCGATGATCACCTTGTCGGCGAGCCGCGCAAACGTCGGTGAGGCGCCGACCGAGGACGTGAGCACAATTTCGCCGTATTTGGTGACTTCGCTGGCCTCGATGAGCGCCGTGTGGAGATGCCCGAGAAAGCCATAGCGCACATCCTGCGGCAGCCGCGAGAGGTGCATGTCGAAAAACTGCGTTTCCCCGGCGTTGATGCTCTTGCGCAGATCGGGATCGGACTGGTAGGGCGTGCGAAACCCGAGCGCCTTGGCGCGCGCCAGCGCCCCGTCCAGTGACGGCCCGGTGGACGCGCCCGAAATGAGATTGATTTTGAACGGCCGACCGGCGGCATGTTCGACGGTCGCGCGCGCGGCGATCGCGCTGGGCACCGCCTTGGGCGCGCCCGCGGCGGTGAAACCGCTCACCGCCACGGTCTCGGCATTGTTGATGAATTGAGCCGCCTCTTCGGCGGTAAGTTTGGTCAAGGATTTCATGGATTGGTTTGGGGAAGGTCGCGCAGCAGCTTCACCTCCTGCGGTTCAAAAAAATTGTTCGAGCCGTCGTCCAGTCGCAGTCGCAGCTGGCCGCAAGCGTCCACGCCGCCGAATTCGCCGTTGACCAGCTTATCGTTGACATCCAGTTGGACGTGACGAGGTAAATCCCAGAGGGCGTTCACGCGCGGAAGTAATGTCTCGGGGCCGGAGTTCCGTACTTCCAGCCAGACGGATTTGAGGGAAGCCAACACCCGCGTTGTGAGGTCCGGCAATGACGGCAGGACGGAAACCAGGTCGGCGAGGCGGGCCACGTGACCGCGCAATCTGCGGTCCTGCACTTCCGGATGATTTGAAATGTTGATGCCAATACCGACGACGGCGAGGCCCGGCGTGAACTGATCAATCAGCAGCCCGGCGAGTTTGCCGTCGCCGACGAGCACATCATTCGGCCAGCGCAGGCGGAGTTGGTTGACCCCGGTCGTGCGTAACGCGTCGCAAACCGCAACGCCGGTTGCGAGTGGCAGTATGCGCCACGTGGGCGAATTGGTTTCCACCGGCACGACGGCAGAAAGCCACAAGCCACCCGCGTCGGAAACCCACGAGCGCTGAAATCGTCCGCGGCCGGCAGTCTGGGTCTCCGCCCGGACGGCATGCCAGGCCGGGAGCTTGGCCGCGACCAGATTCGTGGAATCCACTTCGGCAAACTCACGCAATTGCCAAACGGGCGACGAATCACCCGCCGCGGCTTTTCCTCCATCGGCTGGGCTAAGGCCGGCCGGCCGGCCGGCCCGAGGGTTGGTCAGTAGCGAACTCATTGCCGAATCTGGCTAATCAATCCGGGCCAGCGATTGCCCTTCTTCCACCGCCGAGCCAACGGTGGTTTTGATTTCGGCGACCTTGCCACTTTTCGGCGCGAAGACGAAAGTGTTCATCTTCATCGCCTCCAGCGTGACGAGGTGATCCCCCTCTTTCACTTC
>JANOHH010001023.1:0-7764 GCA_031406395.1 Verrucomicrobiota bacterium
TGAACAGCACCACGGCGGCGTTGTTTTACGGCTTCAAGCCGGACGGCTGTTCCAGTAACTGTCCGGCGGGTCTTCCGTCGTGCAATCTCGCGCCAGCCAGCGCCAATCTCTACGCGGGCAGCGAGGGCATTTTTCGATCGACACCACCCTTTGCCGCGCCGAGCAATTCCTGGCTCGTGATGATGATCACCGCCAGTAACCTCGCCCAGGCGAAGCAGATCGTGAACAATGGTGTTTCCGGGGACGGCACCTTTCCCACGCAGAAAGTATTTCTCGCCAAGACGACGGACGGCGATCGAAACGTGCGCTATTCGGCATTTGACAATGCTGTGTTCGACGCGCGGCTGCGGGGAGATTATTCCGTTCAGCGCACCAACTCCGACGCGGCCTTCAACCTCGGCACGATGCTGGGTTACCAGACGGGGGCGTATGATTACTCGATCGTCCCCGCGAGCTTTGTTCCCGGGGCGATGGCCGACAATCTGACTTCCTATGGCGGCACGCTCTTCGAAATCAATAGTTATCAAGCGTACCTGTGGAAAGTTTTGCTGGCCGGAGCGGCTGCCAGTGACGGCACGGTGGTCGAACCGTGTGCGTATTTGGAGAAATTTCCCTCACCGCAAAACTATTTTTACCAGGCACGTGGGTTCAGCATTGCTGAATGTTACTACCAAAGCCTGACCAATCCGTATCAGGGAATTCTGGTGGGCGAACCGCTCGCCGCGCCTTTTGCCCTTCCCTGCAGTGGCGCGTGGAGTTTTCCCCCGGGCGATGCTTTGCTCAGCGGCACGACCAACCTGACGCTGAATTTTAATTCATGCTCCACTGGCCGGCCCGTACAACAGGTGGATCTGTTCGTGGACGGCCAGTGGGCGCAGACGATCACCAACATTGCCCCACGTGCCGGCAATATCCTCTACGTGACGCTGAACGGTTTCCAGACGAACTACACCGTTCCCGTCAGTGCGACAATCAAGTCGGTAGCCAGCAACCTGGTGTTGCGCCTCAATGCCAGCACGTACAGCAACGCCACGAAAGTAGCCGCCTTTGCTCATGGCGACCGGATCGAGTTGCAGAGCCTAAACTTGAATGTGCCGGGACCGAATGTTTCGGTGGCGACCAGCAACTCCCTCGGATCGACCAATCTGCTTACGACCTTTGTGGCGGCGAGTCGTCCCAGTTTCCTCGATTCGGAGGCGAGTGGCTTCCGCGCATTCACCGTGGCGGGGGCGTTGGTGGTCGATGATTACTTGAAATTGACCGTGACCAAGACCAACGGCGACAGCTTTAGCGTTGCGATCACCAACCAATCCGGGGGCGCGACGTTTACCGCCTTTTTGCAATCATTGCTTTCCGCCATCAATGCCGAACCCAATCTTCAAGCGGCCGATGGGGTCATGGCAGAAGACCTGGTGACTGGAACTTTTTCGAGCCTTGATCCCTACGCGCAATTCAATCTCCGGGCCCGCACCTTTGGGTGGAAGGAAGCGCAAGTCCAGGCGCTGTTGACTGGTTCATTCACGATCGATCCAACCACCATCGGTCGCTTGGACGACAACTTGAACGACCTCCGCCCGCGTAATCACCTGTACCTCACCGCCGGACTGACCAACCTGAATCTTACGTTCCCCTTCAACACGGCGACCAACGCCGACGGCTATCACGAACTGACCGCCGTCGCCTATGAAGGCAGCCACGTTCGTACGCAGAAGCGCATCACCCAAATCGTCCGCATCCAGAACAATTCGTGGTCGGCTACCTTCGACACGCTGCTTGGTGGCACGAACACCGCGCTCGAAGCTACCCTCCAATTTGCCGTTGTCGCCAACACCAACAACATCACGAAGATTGAGTTCTTCACCACGGGTGGTTTGTTCGCCACCTCCAACAATGTTGATTCGACGACGTTCGCCATCGCCGCTAGCTATCTCGGCATTGGCCTGCATCCGTTCTATGCGCTGGTCACGCGTTCCGACGGCAAACAGTACCGTACGGGGACGAAATGGCTTCGCATTGTTGGTCCGGAGCCGGTCTTTAGCGTGTCGGTCTCCGGGCCGGCACCGACGTTGACTTGGCCGGCCTCGGCCGGGCGGCCATATAAGGTCTTGAGTGCGACGAACGGGAGCAGTAACTTCGCACCGCGCGCGGCGGTGACTCCCACCAATTCCACAGGTCGATGGTCGGAGACAAACAACACCGCCCCGCAGCGCTATTATCGGGTTCAGACCCCTTGATGAGTGGCGATTGAACACGCCCACTCATTCCGCGTCCAACCCACATTGAATACGATGCATTTTAATTGGCAACGCTGGTTGGCGCTGGTCTTTCTCCTGACCAGCGTGGGCGGCGCGTCGGCCGGCACCGCCACGAATCTATTGCTTTGGAACCAAGCCGGCGATCGCGTGACCGCGGATGTTCGCGGTTGGCCGTTGCTGAACTTGTTGGAATCCATCGCGGCGCAATCTGGCTGGCAGGTGCGGGTCGAGCCGGATCTGGAGCAGCCGGTTTCGGTCAAGTTCAAGAATCTTCCCTACGGCGATGCGCTACGGTTGCTCCTCGGCGACCTGAACTACGCGGTGGTGCCGCAAACCAATGGTCCGTCGCGTTTCTATGTATTTCGCACGGCGCTGGATCGCGCCACGCAATGGGTGCGCGCCGCGTCCGACCAAGAGGTCGCGGCGCGACCGAATCGCGTGCCAAACGAATTGATTGTTCGTGTCAAACCCGGGACAGACATCGAAGCGCTGGCGAAATCTTTGGGCGCAAAAGTGGTCGGCAGCATCCCAGAGTTGAATGCGTACCGGCTGCAGTTTGCAGATGAGGAGGCTACCGAAGCCGCGCGCAAGAAATTGCAGGCCAATCCCGAGGTGGCCAGCGTGCAGGATAATTATTACGTGGACCAACCGCGTGCGCCGCAAAATCTTGGCGGGCAAACTGCGCCCGAACCCAGGTTGACCCTTGATCCGCCCAAGCAAGATGCTTGCAAAGTCGTGATTGGAATGGTGGATGGACGTTTGCAAAATCTCGGGCCCCGATTGGAGCCCTTTATCAAGGAACGGATTTCTGTCGCGGGTCAGTCTTCCACCGACAACAGCCAGCCGAATCATCCCACGGCAATGGCGAATTCGATTTTGCAGGCCATGCAGTCTTCCGGGAAAGCTAACACCTCGGTCCAGATCATTGCGGTGGACGTATTCGGGGCGGAGAGTTCGGCCAATACTTTCAATGTGGCCCTGGGCATGGTTACGGCAGCCAACCAAGGAGCAACCATCATTAACGCGAGCCTCGGTGGCTATGGCAATAGTCCGATTTTGAGTGACACTACGAAGTTGCTTGCTTCGAAAAATATTCCGGTGTTTGCGGCCGTGGGGAACGATGCCTCGAACCGTCCATTTTATCCCGCCGCCGACCCGTATGTGACCGCGATCACGGCCTCCGAGCGCGGCCGCTTGGCCGCTTATGCCAACGTCGGAACGGCGGCCACGATCGCTGCTCCGGGAACGGTGTTTTTCTCTTACAACAGCCAAACATACGGTTCGCAAGGCACTTCGGTTTCAACGGCGATGGCAACCGGGGTGGCGGCCGGAATCGCGGATGCCAATTGCGCCCCTTGGTCCAAAGTGATTCCGCTGCTCCAGAAGAATATGCCAGTCCCGACCCCGTGAACCGGGCTTCAAGAATTGATCGGTAAATGATCCCTCGCGCCGGCTTTCTCCAGCCAGGGGGTTCAGTGTGAGGTGCAGCCGATCTTGCCGAACGCCACGATGTAGGCGATCAGGCTGCCGACGAGCAACCACGGCTTGCCACCCATCGCGAGAAGAATTCCCCACGACAGAACCGCGCCGATAAGCAGATAAACGAAAATCGCCAAAAACAATTTCATGCCCGGAAGTCTAGCGGGTCGCCGTGCTAACGCAAGCCGGGGAAGCTGGCGAAATGCGTTGCGACTTATCCGCTTGGGTCTGTTTCACGCGCGTGGACATAAGCTTTCAAGGCCCAAAATCGCAGATCTACTGCCGGATAGTCGGCATCGTTCCCCAACGGCAGAACGGATACCCAATTCTCGCCACATTCCGGGTACGCTTTGGCGCCCGTCGCGAGGGCGCGGAACTTCATTCGCGCGTCCAAGCGAAAGGCAATCGTATTCATGCCGACCGCCAAACAGAAGATGATCCCGTGGGTGGATACTACAAGGTAACGATATGGGCTGGGATCGGGGCAATAGCTCTGCACATCACCCAGCGGCTTCACCGCCGCCAGTAATGGCTCGGCAATATCCGAATGCGCCGACAAGTCCTGAACGTGCGCCAACACCGGCGCATTGACCCGATTTATGAGCGTCGCGGGAATGCTTAGGCCCATGACTTTGTTCTCCCGCCAACAACTGCAGCGGCCAGTCAGAGGTTACTTGTTTTCGAGCAGTCTGGCTTTTTGCGTTTGATATTCCGCCTCCGTGAGGGCGCCGGCTTCCTTGGCTTTCTGCAAGTCAATCAACTGCTGTCCCAGCGTGCCGCCACTGGAATGTTGGGCGTCGCGATTGCCAATGGCCGCCACGCAGCCGTTCAGGCAGAGCGTGGCCGCGAGGGCGAGCGAGGTCGGAACAATAAGTTTTTTCATGTTGTGTTGTGGTTATTTGACTTGGGGTTGGGGAGTGATTTCAACTGCCGAGCGGGATATTTAAGAGTGGGTGCGTTGCTATTTCGTGGTCGGTAAGGGGTGGAGCTCGATGCGGCGGAAATAAATCTCGGCGCCCTCGGATTGAAAAATAAGCTGGCCCGACTTGTGGCTCAGTTGCGTGGCTTGGTTCACTCGTTTGCCGTTCACAAAATAATCGAGCTTGTCGCCGGCGCACACGGCTTCCATGTGCGTCCATTCTCCGTCGTGACTCTCGACATCCTGCCGCCCGCGGTAGCCGAGTTTGTCGGCCCAGTCCGGATCGCGACCCCACCAGTTAACACGGCCCGTGTCGTACACCTTGGCGGTACCCTTGGCGTCCCAGCACGGTTCGCCATCGCGATCCTTCACCACGGTGGCGGTGGCGAAGTATTTCTGGATGCTGCCATCCGGTTCGTAGCCGCCGAGCAGGAGCAGGTCGCCCACCCCCCCTTCGATGATCTGAAATTCGTAGGACCGCATCCAGGGGCCATTGAAGTCCTTCGATAGATAATTTCCGTCGCGGCCAGAGCCATGCAGCAGCACGCCGCTGTCCTTGGTCGCGTTGGTACGGTTGCCCCAGGTGGCGAGACCCCAACGGAATTCCGCCACGAGCCGGTAGTTCGCGAACTTCTGCCGGGTATACAAGCCGCCGAGATGCTGGCCGCTGATGCGAATGGCCGGCGCGCCATCCACCTGGTCCACGACCGTGAAAACTTGGTGCGGATCCTCCCGATGAAAATCCACGAGCCAGGTGTAAAACGACGAAAGATCACGCCCGTTGAAAAGCGAAATGACTTCGTGCGGGACGCCGACATGAGCGGCAGCAGCGGCCTTCGGCAGATCCGCCGCAAAGGTATCGGCGGCGGTCGTGAGCGCCAGGCACAAGAGGCTCAGAAACTTTCGCAGGTTCGGAGTGAATGAAATCACTCCGGGCAAGGCTCGGCGATTGAAGGTGAATGGCGGCGTGGCGGTTAGCATGCTGGCAGACTGCGCGGGACCGTTTCAGGTGTCAACCGCCGAGCTTCAACAAGGAAAGGCTTCACCGCAACCGCGCATCGCGAAGGAACTCCGCCCGCTGATCCAGCATGAGCCGGTTGCGGCCACCGCGATGAACAGCGATTCCCTTGAGTTCGGCGGCCACGGTCGGCGCAGTTTTCGGAAAGTAAGGGTCAACTGTGAATTCGACATCGCTCGGGGATTCCGGACGGCCCACCGTCGGATTGTTCGCCACCCGTAAATCCTGCAATGCCTGCTCGACGGTCTTGAGCCAGAAATTATCGAGCGGCACGGGATCGTCGGTGCGATCGAAGCGCCAGAGCCAGTAGCCGACAGTCGAGGCGGGATCGTTGGTCCGGGCGAGTTGAACGCACTGCGGCAGATTGCGCAGTGGCGCGGAGGCGGCGAGTTCCGGGCAAAGCCAGACCGACGAAGCGCCGAGATAATTGCTCAGCGTGAGCGCCGCCCAACCGCCACGCGGATCGGATGGGGGCCAATCAGTCCACGGGCGATAGCCGAGCGCGGTCTTCGACAAACGCCGATCCGGGAAGCGGTCGGCGGCATCCGGGAGGTAAAGCGCAAACCCGAGTCCGATCTGGCGGAGGTTGGAGAGACAGGCGGTCTGCCGCGCCTTTGACTTCGCCCGCGCCAGGGCCGGCAGTAGGAGCGCCGCCAGGATCGCGATGATGGCGATGACCACGAGCAGTTCTATCAATGTGAAACCACGCCGATAACTAAAAGCAGTCGGATAACCGCAGCCATGGTTCTGGCAGCGCCTTCCGTGGGGTGGAAACAAGGTGACGCGGCTCAAAATAATTACTTTTAGAGACTCCTCACGTCGTCTCCTACGGTTTTGCATTCGGTGGCGGCAAAGCGAACGCCACATACGCATCACCGAACGACGTGCCCAGCTTGCTGCCCGTCGCGGGGACCACGATGAACTGGCGGCCATCAACTTGATACGTCGCCGGTGGCGCATTCCCCACCCACGGCAGGTCGGCGGACCAGAGTTCCGCGCCCGTATCCTTGTCGAACGCGCGAAACTTGCGATCGGTCGTGCCCGCACAGAAGACCAGTCCGCCCGCCGTCACGATGGCGCCACCATAATTTTCCGTGCCCGTCTTGGGCACGCCATCGCGGGTAAGTTCGGGATGTTCGCCGAGCGGGACTTTCCAAAGGAGTTTGCCCGTGTTGAGATCCAGGCAGTTGAGCGTGCCCCACGGCGGCTTGTTGGCGGGATAGCCTTCGTGATCGTAAAATTTCGGATAACCGGTGACATTGTAAACGGGCCGGGCCGTCGGCGGGTTGGTCGCGGGCAGCGACCGATCGCGCAGCATGAGATAGTCGAGCAGTGCCTTGAGATCTTCCTCGCCGAGTTGCGCTTCTGGCACGGCGGGCATGCCGTTCCGTCCCGCACGGATTTGGTTGGTTACAGCGGCGTCGGTGAGCCGATGACGCAATCCCCGCAACGGCGGACACACGCCGATACCCAAGCGGTTGGTGGCGTGGCACGAGGCGCAACTGGTCTCAAAAACCGTTCTCCCGCGCGTCCGAGGCGCGCGCGGATCGTCCGGCGGATCGTCGTTGCGAAACAGGGAGATGATCCACCCGACGTGATTGGCGGTGACGTATAGCCGGCCAGAGTCCGGGTCAATACAGGAACCCGTCCACTCCCCGCCACCGTCGATGTTGAAAAAGAGATTCGCCCGCCCTTCGCTGCCGGGGCGAAACCAGCCCGTCGTCGCACTTTTGAAACGGGTCTGCGCGAACTCGGCCGCCTCCTCCGTACGCTCCGTCAGATCGGCCACGGTAAATTCCTGTTTGGAAAAACGCTCGGGCAACTCCACGTCGGGCTGGTACGGCGCAGTGACCTCGCCGCGCAGATCGCTCGTCGGCGCGCGCCGCAGGCGGAAGGGGAAAATTGGTTTGCCGGTGACGCGATCCAACAGCAGCGTGTTGCCGATCTTGGTGACAACGGCGACCGCGTCCACGCGTTTGCCGTCCCGCGTGATGGTCGCGAGATTGGGCGGGGCCGGAATGTCGAGATCCCAGAGGTCATGACGGATTTCCTGAAAGTGCCAGAGGCGCTGGCCGGTCCGGGCATCGACGGCG
>JANOHH010000365.1:0-1172 GCA_031406395.1 Verrucomicrobiota bacterium
CGGTTTGTTTGGCTTCGGTCCGGCTCACGGCTAATCGTTGCAAGGCCTGCCGGTCCTCCGCACTACAGTTAATTTGCGGCGCAGTTCGAGACATGCGGCCAAGGTTATATTATATCGTTCAGCAATGCAAGTAAGCACTAGTATCGCGACAATATAGTTACGTTACATAATGTCGCCCCAGCTTTTGGTCGGCATCCTGGCGGGTGAAAGTCCATTGAATCTGGCATCCCGCCGCGTTACGTCCGGTCTTCGCGCTGACGTGCCAGCCGGCGAGCGACTGGCCGTCGAAGATCGCCACAAAACCCGTTTCGTTGGTCTGCGCGCGAGCGAAGAACGCGACCACGAACGCGAAATAAATGATGGTGAGCAGATAGTTTTTCATAGCTTGAGTAGATACTAAGCCGTTAGGCGCACCCGGCGTCAAGCGCGCGTTCCACCACCGATACAGCCGGATTCAGAAAGCCGCACGTTCTTCTCCCAAGCGCACCGGTGACACTAAACCGGTTGGTCAGCCGGGAATCATTTTTTCCGGTTACTCCCGATCATTCACCCGCAACCGCTCGACCTTGGGCCGCGTCGCCATGGCTTGGCTCGCGGCAGAACTTCGTTTACGACGCGCTGGTCGCTGTGGGCGGCGATGGCTTCCGGACGAAGAGCCTGGGGTAAAGGCAACCGCGGTGTTGGCGGAGGAAAACCAGGCCCAGCGCGACGAGGATCAACATCGTGTTTTCCGCCAGCTTGCGGCAGATGAAAACCTCCCCGGCGCCGCAGCCGCAATCAAACTTGATGGCGCAGAACGGCAGGTGACCACCGGCATGCAATGCAAGCGCGCGCCGCAGCACCATCAGCGTGAACGTTAAAGGGGTCGTAAAGGGGTCGGTTCTTAAAGGGGTCGGTTCTTGGTATTGACTACTCGCCATAAAGGGGTCGGTTCTTGGTATTGACTACTTGCCATAAAGGGGTCGGTTCTTGGTATTGACTACTCGCCATCCGTAACCGTGGTCTTGGAGTTCACGGCCTTGCTCCTTCGCAGGTGCGTCCTCACATATATTCATTCCGAACGTGTCAGCGCAAAGTCCCACCCCTCTATGCGTTGTCCCAGCCAACCCCAATGGCAACTCCACCGAGAATCCAACGTCCGCTTGGTTCTCCACAAGGCCCAGGCTCGTCAT
>JANOHH010001050.1:0-1125 GCA_031406395.1 Verrucomicrobiota bacterium
GTTCTTTTTCAACAATCCGCCTGAGGTCAACCATGAAACACGAATCCAAACTTACGTCCCAGGAACAGGAGCAGCTTGCCGAAGTCAAAGCCCAGCGAACAGCCACGCGCGAATTTACCTCCGTGGAAGAAGTGTTGCGCCACGATGCGGGCCAGACCGCCGTTCCGCCGGGCATTGCCGAACGCCTCGTCCGGTCCGTCCAAAATGTCCCGCCGCCCGAGCGTTCCTGGTGGCAGCGCGTGTTCCGACGGTGATATTGAAGGCGCGACAATCAACCCCGCAGCGAAACATGACTTTGCTTGAGACAATCCGGCCCGCGGCGCATCGACGCAACCGTGCCTTCATCGCCCGCGAGCGAGCGGGGATTGCGCGGGCCATGCTGGCGGATTGCCATTTCTGTGCGCACCATTGCGGAGTGAACCGGCTGACAGGGCCGGCGGGTCTTTGCCACGCGTGCAGCGAGGCAAATTTCTTCTCCGCGCAAGTCGAGGTTTCCGATGAGTTGGAACTGATTCCGACCTTCGCCGTCGCGTTGAGCGGATGCGACCTGCGCTGTGATTTCTGCATCACGGGCGGGCCGAGTTGGAATCCGCGATCCGGCGACGGTTTCGGCGCACGCACCATGGCGGCCCGGGCGAGTCGCGCGCTGGATGAAGTCGCCCGCACCGTGATGGTGCTGGGGGGCGAGCCGACGATTCACCTGCCGTCTGTACTCGAATTCGTTGCCGAACTGCCGAACGACGCGAAGCTGGTATGGAAAACCAACGCACACGGCTCCGCCCAAGCGCGTGAATTGCTTAACGGCATCTTCGATATCTGGTTGGCGGATTTCAAATTCGGCAACGACGCCTGTGCGCAACGGCTGGCCAAGGTTTCGGATTACGTCCGCATCGTGCAGGAGAATCTCCTTTGGGCGCACCAACACAGCGAACTAATCGTGCGACACCTGCTCATGCCCGGCCATGTGGAGTGTTGCTGGCGGCCAGTAGCGGAGTGGTTGGGGGCTGAACTGCCGGGCGTAAAGGTGAACTTGCGCTCCGGCTTTTGGCCGGCCTGGCAAGCGACGCGACACACAGAATTGGCCAATACGGTTTCCGCCGTTGAGCAGGAAATCGCTGAAGCCAT
>JANOHH010001058.1:0-1025 GCA_031406395.1 Verrucomicrobiota bacterium
GAAAACGAAACCAAAGACGATCTAGTGTCCAAAGTTGAAGCCGAAGTGGACGCGGACAAGCGTGAACTGAAGTCGCTCTACTTCGAGCACACAGCGCTTTGGGGCCAACGCCCTTCAATTGATGCGCCAATTACTCTGCCCATGCCGCCTGAAACCAATGCGCCACCCACTCGGCCTAATAAGGCAACGCCCCAACCGCCAAATCAATTTCCGAAGGCGGTCGTAAAATAACTCCTCGGGGTAGCCATCAAAAAAGCGACTGTCAAACGGGCCGGATACAATCCTCCGTCACCAGTTTCTTTGCGTCGGGATAATTCGGGGGCACGCCGGGGGCGGTGACGGGTTCGCCTTTCTCAATCTTCGCGGCGACTTGTTGGTTCAGGGCGAGGAGTTGGGCGAGCAAATCCTTTTTGGCGCTGAAGCCGTAGGCGGTGAGGACGGCGGCGTCCAATTGCAATGTCGGCTGCAAGGCGGCAGTTGAATTCATTGCGAGTGCAGCAAAGTGTTCTGCCCATATTCCGGTAGAATACTTTCAAAGACCGCTCCCGGTTTGTCCTGATAAGACTTTAGACGCTCCATATACTTCTCTATGCCCTTCCGGTCGTGCTCTGCCTCTTGGGGTGTAACGACACGCCTTTCTAACTTTGGAAGAACTTGCGCCATCTTTCGCCAATCATCCGTGTCCGGTTTCATCGGAGACAACTTTATGTGTGCCGGACCGAACATCTGCACCACCATCCGGGCCTGGACATAGTAAATCCGGTCCACGAACAGGTTGGCGTTCAAAATATCCAGATTTCCGAAACTGCCGGAAAAAAGATGCTGACCTGGTGCACATTCGTACACTGTGTAGCTCTTCCCGGGCAGTTTGGCCACTAACTGCTCACAGTCATGCACGCCTACGTCGATGCCACCGTTGCTGTCGGCGCAAAATCCACTTCAAGGGTGAGCCGGTTGACGCCGGCCAGGCTCAGCGCCGGCACAGTAACGGCGGCTTCGCCTGTTCGGATAATCGCACTTTCCCA
>JANOHH010001083.1:0-1137 GCA_031406395.1 Verrucomicrobiota bacterium
CCTCGTGCGGAATGGTGTAGTCTTTCATGGCGATCTTCACCATGTTCGTCCGGGCGAATTCGCCGCCCTTGCGAATGGCATCCGATACCTCGCTTGATTTGCCCAGACCGATACCAACGCTGCCCTGCTTGTCGCCCACCACCACCAAGGCGCTGAAGCTGAAACGGCGACCCCCCTTGACGACTTTGGAATTGCGGTTGATAAAAACAACTTTTTCGGAAACTTCCGCCGCCGGTTTCCCATCGATCAAGAGTTCCGCCGGCTCGGCGGGCCCTTTGCCGCGTCGTGGGCCTCGGCCACCGCCACCTCGCCCGCCACTGGGCCGCATGCCACCACCACCACCGCCGCCACCGCCGATGTTTTTGTTTATTTCAGCCACAGATATCTCTCCTGGTTAAATTAAAATTGCAGTCCAGCTTCCCGCGCCGCATCGGCCAGGGCTTTTACCTTGCCGTGGAAGCGCGCACCGCTGCGATCAAATACGATTTGCTTGATGCCTTTACTCTGGGCCGCCTCGGCCGCCAACGCGCCAATCTTTTTGGCGGTGATAACGTTCGCGCCTAGCTTGTCCCGGTCGGGGATCGATTTACTCGCCGTCGAAGCCGAAGCCAAAGTGACACCGGCAGCATCATCCACGAACTGGACGCAAATATTCCGGTTGGTAAAGCGGACGCTCATCCGAGGGCGTTCTTTCGTGCCAACGATTTTTTTGCGGATGCGCCAATGACGCAGCTTCGCCAGTCTTTGTTTAGTTTCCGTTCTCATTTCTATTTGTCACGGATGGAGCCGTGAGCTTTTCACGTTGCAAATCTTTTTATTGAACTGTCTTGCCTTCCTTACGCACAACCTTCTCGTCCGAGTAGCGCACACCCTTGCCTTTGTAAGGTTCGGGTGGATAATAGCTGCGAATTTCAGCAGCGACCTGTCCCACCACTTGTTTGTCCGGGCCTTCTACGGTGAGCTTGGTATTCTCCACCACTGTCACTTTGATCTGGTCCGGTATTTGATACAGGATTGGATGCGAGAAACCGAGGCTCAGATTGACATTTTTCCCTTGGACTGCGGCTTTGAAGCCGACGCCCTGAATCTCCAACTGCTTGGAAAAACCTTCACTGACACCTTTGACCATATTGTTCA
>JANOHH010001099.1:0-1404 GCA_031406395.1 Verrucomicrobiota bacterium
GGTTCCTGGGTGCGCCCGTTCACACCGAAGATGCGCCCGTCCGAACGACTCAGCGCCATTGTGTGATTCCTGCCGGGAAATCGCTGTTCTTGTCGGTCTTTTCGGTGGAGAGCTCTGACATTGAGCCACCGCCTTTCCGTGGAAGGACGCCGGAAGATCAGGCTGCGAATGCTCAATTCTGGGCCGACCATATCGTGGACCTGTTTTGTGAGATTGATGGCGTCCCGGTCTCCAACCTCGCCGCTTACCGCGTGCGGAGCCCGCAGATCAGCATCAATGTCCCCACTCCTTGGATACAGGGCGAGACCGGACGCTCGGGCACTTCCACTGGCGACGGTTACTACGTCTTCCTCTCGCCATTGTCCCCGGGGCAACACACGCTTCATTTCGGCGGCAGGCTCCGTACCACCGAGTCGCAAGACGCCTTCGACTCCAGCGCTGAGACTGACATGACCTACCACATTACGGTGGCCGGGCCGCCACCGTCAGCAACCCCTGGCGGCCGGAAGCCTTGACATCCAATTAGCGCCTGTTACAAACCACATGAAACCACGTTTACTGTGAAGACGATTACGACCAAGCAGTCGGGGTTCACTTTGATCGAATTGCTGGTGGTCATCGCGATCATCGCCATCCTCGCGGCAATGTTGTTGCCCGCACTGCACAAAGCCAAGAGCAAGGCCCAGACAACCCAATGCCTCAGTAATCTCAGGCAACTTGGACTTTGCTGGACCCTGTATACCGGTGACAACCATGACGTAATGGTGCCAAACAACTCCGTGAATATTTATGGAGTATTTTCCGCAGGCACCGCGTGGGCCTTGGCCGACCCAACCGAGACAAACGTGAAAGATGGAATGTTGTGGAAGTATAATACCTCCGTCGGTATCTACCGCTGTCCGATGGATCGCTCCAAGCTGGCTTACGATAAGGAGGGCAAAAAAAATGAAAAATTTAACCCGGAATTGGGTGCAGATGGTCGCGCGTCTGGACCCCTGCGGGCACGCAGTTACAACTTGAGCCTTTCAGTCAACGGCTACCCGGATTACAACCCGTGGGTTCCCGCCAACATCCCGATGTTCAAGAAGTGGACTGAAATAAGAACCCCAAACACCGACAAGTGCCTTGTCTTCATTGACGAAAATGAGTCCACCCTCACCGACTCGGTCTTCGGGATGTCGAGCGCATTTTCGATGAACGTACAGGGTCAAACTATCCCCATCTGGTGGGACATGCCCGCCGACCGACACAATCGAGGAGCCAATCTTTCTTTTGCGGATGGTCACGCGGAGCATTGGAAGTGGAGGGTGCCGAAAATCTATACCTCATCTTTTCAAGGTGTCACTCCGGCCGAAATGTCCGACTGGCTTCGCCTACAGGCGTGCATCAAGCAGTGGCCTTGAG
>JANOHH010001139.1:0-1124 GCA_031406395.1 Verrucomicrobiota bacterium
GGGCTTGGTGGCTGTCCTAAATTGGTAGGGACGGCGCGCTGTGCCGTCCGCGCTGGTAGAGCCAGCGCCAGTTCCGCCCGCTTTACGGGCGGGGACATCGCAGCGCGATTTCCCTACCACGCAAATCAGGACCCTACTCCCGGGCTTGGTGGGTGGACGGTCGCGTCTTGACCCTGCCAGCGCCATTCGAATGTAACGGTTTTTCAACCGACACCCCCAAGAGCCCTTTGCGGAAGGAAACGAATAAATCCGGCAACGACGCGCCCCGCGGCCCAGGCGGGAAATTAAACTGGAATTGGAAGCCGGACGCGGCCCGTGGCCCCGACAATGGCTTCAACATCGATTGCAAGGAGAAGCCGTCCGCCACAGCCAAGTTTTCTCCCGTCGCGGACGGCGTTTGCCGCACCGGCGCAACCATGCAACGCAACTGCACAACGAGGTTAAGGTTTCATCAATTTGATGTTGAGTTGTCATCAAAATCGGGAAATTTTTGGGAAACCTCTTGACGTGGTTGCGCGCCTCCTTGTAAAGTCAACCTCGTTCCACGAATAATACTTAAAAAGCTATGAGAAAAAACCTCCTATCCTCCATTGCCCTCTCCCTGACTGCCATGATGGGCGTCGCGTCTGCGGCAACCGTCACTGTTACCGTCAAAGATAACGGGGCCAACATGGGTGTCCCCGGCACCTTCTATTGGGCGCTCACGAATTGTAATCCAGGCGATACCATCGCTTTTAATATCTCCGGCCCGGGGGCGCACTTCCTTCAGGTGCCGCCGGGAGGTTTTCCGCTGATTTACCAAAAGCACGGGATCACCGTTGACGGCTATTCCCAGCCGGGCGCCGCCGCCAACAGCAATCCGATTACAGCGGCCAACAACGCCCAACTTAAGATCGTGATTGATGGACGCAATAACAACGGTCGCGATATGGACTATTTCCACTACGACGGCACGCCCGCGACCAGCGTCCCGCCGATCAACAATACCGCGATGGCCTTAGACCCGAACCCTACCAGGGCTGGTGGTGATTTGGCCCTGTTGGGTATTTATCGCTCCACCAATGTCACCATCAAAGGCCTGGCTTTTCTGTCAGACAACCTCGCGGTTGGCCTTGGTAGCGGGT
>JANOHH010001188.1:0-2271 GCA_031406395.1 Verrucomicrobiota bacterium
CTGGCGTCCAACGCGGCGAGGCGCGTGGCATAAAGCTTGATGCCCGGCGCCGCGCTCAAGCCGTGGACAAGAATGCTCAGCAACACGGTGACCATCACGGCGAGACGGATGGTGGACTCCCCGGGATTGTGCGCGCCGTGCTCCAGATAAACCAACCCGAGGACGATGGACGCCAACCCGCGTGGTCCAAACCAGCCCATGAACCACACCGTGGCCCGGCTCAAACGCGTGCCGATCAGCGCCACCGCCACCGGCAACATCCGCACCACCGTCAAACTCAGGATGGCATACACTGCGTGCGCTACCGTAAAATTCTGGCAGTTCCTACCGACAAACAGCCCGAACAGGAAGAACACGGAAAGGTTGAGGAGTTGCCCCCACTCTTCGGCGAATTCAACGCTATGTTGGCCCGCTTGCTTGAAACCCACCTGCACCGCCAGGCCGGCCACGAACGCCGCGATGAACATGCTCGCGCCCACCGCTTCGGACGCGAATAGACAAAGGAGCGGCACCGCGACGACGCCCAGTTGCGTCCAGGATTCCGTCACCGATTTCTGGCGATGCGCGAAACCCAGCAGCCAGCCGCCCATCAGGCCGATCCCGATGCCGACAAGGGTTCCGAAACCGAGTTGCTCCAGGATGAATTCCCCCAGGCTCGCACCGTGACTTTCCGCACCCGTCCCGGCCAGCGCAATGAAGAAAAGCAGGAACGGAACGGACAACCCGTCATTGAGGCCGGCTTCCACGTTGAGCGCCTGACGAATTTTCATCGGCACACGTGGGCTGTTCACAATGATCTGGCCGAGCCCGGCGTCTGTCGGCGCGAGGATGGCGGCCAGGATGCCGGCCTCCCAAAGGGTCAGATGGCGAAAGACGACCAACGCCGTGAGCGCGCCGAGGAGCAGGGTCAGGAGCATCCCGGTGCTCAGCAGCCGCGCGGGCAGGTTGCGAATGTTTTGCAGAACTCGGAGGTCAGTGCGGCTTGCATCGGTGAAGAGCAACAGCACCAGCCCGATCTCGGCCAGACGGAGAAATTCTTCCAGGCTACCTTCCTGAGGATGGAACTCGGCCATGACCAGATAGCAGCCGAAGCCCGCAGCAGTGAAGACGATCGGGGCGGTGACAATGGTTCGTTCGATACGTCGAGAAACGAGGCTGTAAAAGAAAACCAGCGCGATGAAAACAGCGAGCAGCATCATAGCCGAGACAGGTTATCGAGGAGGTTTCGTGGATGACTGGAAGAGGTAGGGTGCGTCACTCCGTGCGCGCCGTTTGATGGGACGAGGCTACGGACGAGGCGACTGGTTTGGTGGCGGCGACGGCTCGCGGGGACGCTCGCCCCACCTGAGGCCGGCGGCGCGCACGGATTGACGCGCCCTACCACTAAACAATGCATGTTCAAAAACGCTTGGTTCAGTCGGCCGGTGCTCATGGACATACGTCTCAAAAATTGAAAACCAGCGTCAGCACCACCGACGGCTCATCCTGGTCGGGATTGAACAGGTAGGTGGTAAAATCCCATTGCTTGTACGTGACGCCCATAAGAAATCCGCGTTGAATATCCAAATCCGTCTGGTATGCCTTCGTCCGCTGAACCACCAGTCCGAAGCGAAACCAATCCACTGGCGCGAGGCTCAGCTCGGACCAGGTGTAGAAGAAATTCCCCGACGAATCCTGCGTGTCGAACACATACTCACCTTCGCTGTAAAGTGCGAGCTTCCAATAGCTGAGCGTAAACTCGTAGCCCGGCGCGATGCCGGTGACGTCGCCAAACACCCCGCCCAGCATCGGCGTGAAATCCAGGGACAACTTGTCGCCCACACTGAAATTGTATCCGACCCAAACCGAGCCCGTGTCCAAGGCTTCGTTGTTGTAGCGCGCTTCGAGATGCAGCCAGTCGCGATCCGCCGTGATGGTGGGCTGCGCATAGTCCCGGTCGTTCGGAACCAGATAGCCGGAAACCGACGCGGAGAAGGCCCACGCCTTCCCGTTCGTTGCCGAAAGGGAGTTCGGTGCCGAGTTGGTCGTGGCGGTGGCGAGCTCGTTGGTCGCGATTTGCGCGCGGACAGGTCCAGCCATCAGGGTGACGATGGCGGCGAGGATGCCAAATGTGTGTTTCATGTTTATCCTCCAAGGGCGATCGTGATCCCGACCATCGCCAAGCCGACGAGCACCATGACCGCGCCCGTCATCCAGGGGCGCAGTTCCGCGCACCGACCAAAACCGTATCCGGTCAGGAAGAGCAGCCCGATCGCGATCAAGTTCGAGAAA
>JANOHH010001107.1:0-2889 GCA_031406395.1 Verrucomicrobiota bacterium
CAAACCATAAACCGTCATGCCGGCGTGCGCCGGAAACGCCGATACCAGCAGGGTGGCGCTGACCCAAACAACCCGCTGAAGTGCGCCGCCGATTTGCATGGCAGCAGCATGGCGCGCGAGGTCAGAGGCGGCAATTAGAAACGCCGCCCTTGCGGTTGGGATTCTTTACTCGCCGTTACTCGCCATTCAGCGCGGTCAAGGAGCGTTTCCAACGCGGCAGCCAGTAATTGCTCTTGTCGAGGGACAACACGACCGACGTGGCGCGACCGATGATTTGTTTGCGATCCACGGTCCCCCAATAGCGCGAATCGAAACTGTCATCCCGGTTGTCGCCCAGCATGAAGTATTGGCCGTCCGGCACGCGTTGCGGGAGAAAACTCCGCATGGCGGGCACAGCGGGATGGCCAGATACGGCGTGGGTCTGGCCGGGGAGTTGTTCGCTGGCGAACACCCGGCCCGCGCGTTCGGCGGCAGGAATGTCCCGCAACAGTTCCTCGGCGATGGGCTGGTATTCGATCGCCTGGCCATTAATCAGGAGGACATTGTTCCGCAGTTCGATGGTGTCGCCCGGCAGGCCGACGACGCGTTTGACGAGGCGCTTGCCGTCGTGCGGCGAGAAGAACACCGCGATGTCGCCGCGTTGCGGGTTGCTCCACTCGGCGAGGTGCAGCGTGGTAAAGGGCACTTTGAGATCGTAGGCAATCTTGTTCACCCAGATGCGGTCGCCCTCCAGGATGGTGGGCCGCATGGAGCCGCTGGGCACGTCGTTCCAATCCGCCAGCGATGAACGAATCGAGAAACCGATCAGCAGGACGATCAGCAGCGGGCGGATTTCCTGCCGCCACAACTGACGGGCGCGTGAACGAAAAGGCTTTGCATTCATGGGCATTCGACACGGGACGGCGCGGCGTGTTCAAACGGGAATCCGCTGTCTGCTTCTGGGCGCTTTTGGAGAGGAGGGTAGGAGGGATAATGCAAGGCGGTGCCGATTTTTTGGATACCCCAAGCTGGCTTTGCGGGAACCAATCCATAATAGTTATTCCAGTAGATAGAGTCTTGCACCTCGTGCGGTGGGGTTGGTTTGGGATTTGCTTTTGCTTACGCTGCGGTCGTTTGATTTTCGTTGGCTTGACCGCAGCGGATGATTTTTGTATCCGCAGTGGGCGTTGGAAAAACCGGATTTAAGTGATGAGTGTGATTCTCAAAACCGAGAAGTTACGAGTGGAATACGCCAGCCGCGAATTGCGGTCCGGCACCAAAGTGGCGTTGAATGGCCTGGATCTGGAGGTCCGAGCCGGGGAGGTCTTTGGCTTTCTCGGTCCGAATGGCGCAGGCAAAACCACAACCATGAACGTGTTGCTCGGGTTTGTCCACGCAACGAGTGGCGAGGCGCGCTTGTTTGGCGTGGACGTCCGCGAACCCATCGCCCGGCAACGCATCGGCTACCTGCCCGAATTGACCTATTACTACAAGTTTTTGACCGCCGAAGAACTCCTGCGTTTCTATGCGCGGATTTTTGGCATCCCACGCGGGGAGGCGGAGCAACGGATTGATGCGCTGCTCAAGCTGGTGGAACTGGAACATGCCCGCAGCCGGCCAATCAAGACCTACTCGAAAGGCATGCAACAACGCGTCGGCCTGGCCCAGGCGCTGATCAATAACCCTGATTTGCTGATTCTGGACGAACCGACCAGCGGACTTGATCCGCTGGGCCGCATGAAGGTGCGCGAAATCATTCAACGCTTGAAGAGCGAGGGCAAGACGGTCTTTTTTTCTTCGCACGAACTGGGGGAGGCGGAATCGATTTGCGACCGCGTGGCCATCATCTGCCAGGGCGAACTCAAAGCCGAAGGCAAGGTCAGCGACCTGGTGGCGCAACACCAATGTGATCTGGAGAAGCTGTTCCTCAAACTCATCGGCTATCAACCTCAGGGGGCGTCATGAATAACATTTTGGCGATATCCGGGATCGTGATCAAGGAACTGTACCGGCGCAAGGATTTCTACGTTCTGTTTGTGCTCACCGCACTGATCACGTTGCTGTTGGGATCGGTGAGCTTTTTCAACGATACCAAAATTGTCCGTTACCTCAAGGAAGTCTGCCTGCTGTTGATCTGGATTTCGTCGCTCGTGATCGCCATCGGCACGGCGGCGCGCCAGATCCCCGCCGAACGGGAGAACCGGACCATCTTCCCCCTGCTGGCCAAGCCGGTCACCCGCGGCCAGTTCATCCTGGGAAAATTCCTCGGCTGCTGGCTGGCGTGCGGGGTGGCTTTGGTGGTGTTCTATGTATTTTTCGGCGTGGTCAGCGAGTCCCGGGGACCCGGCGATGCGCCAGCGGCCGGATTGTCCGCCGCCGCGGCGGCAACCGACGCTTCGAGCAAACCGGACGAACATGATCATGCGGCCGAGGGGTGCGAGCATCACGACGAACACCAGGGCGGAGGACATCGCTCGGTGGTTGTGAACTACATGCAAGCCCTCTGGCTGCACTGGATGATGTTGGGGGTGGTCACGGCGTTGGTATTGCTGGGCTCAGTGGTGCTTTCGGCCCCGTCCGCGAGTGTCACCATCAGTTTCATCGGGATCATCGGCATTTTGCTGTTGGGTGAACACCTGAACAAGGTGGCGTTGCGCCAGCCGCAGCCGTTGCAAGCCATCCTCTATACCGGTTACTTCCTCATCCCGCATCTGGAATGGTTCGATATTCGCGATCGCATCATCTATGACCAGTCGCCAATTGCACTCATGGACTGTGGGCTCGCCGCGCTTTATGCCATCGGTGTGATTGGAGCGATTACGCTCAACCTAGGGTTTTCTGCCACCAATTTCGAAATCCCTTTAAAAAAACGCGAGCGCCTTCTTTTGATGACCGGCTCGGTTATCTTGT
>JANOHH010001295.1:0-4183 GCA_031406395.1 Verrucomicrobiota bacterium
CTCGCATCCGGGTCACCGCGCTTGCCCGCGGTGAAAAATGGCAGCCGGCGGACGGCCCCGTCATGGTTTCGGCCAAAGGCGAACTGCCAGTTGAATTCTTCGCCAGGCGCGAGGTCGAAATTACCGGCGTGCTCGCACCGCCACCGTTGCCCCGGGCGCCGGGGCTGTTTGACTACCGCAACCACCTCGCGCGGCAGGGGATTTACTACCAGCTCAGCTCGGAATCGGCCAATGACTGGCGAGCGGTGGACTCCACTAGGAATCGACCGCCATTCTCGGATCGCTTCCTCGGCTGGGCGCAGCGCACCCTCGCGCGCGGACTGCCGGAGGAGGATGAACCGCTGCGCTTGATGTGGGCCATGGCGCTCGGCTGGAAGACAGCACTCACCGGCGAAGTTAGCGAGCCTTTCATGAAATCCGGTACGATGCATATCTTTGCCATTTCCGGGCTTCACATCGCGCTCATCGCTGGAATTCTCGTCAGCCTACTGCGCGTGTTCCGTGTGCCGCGCGTTTGGTGCGGCGCGGTCGTGATTCCCTTGATCTGGTTCTACACGGCTGCCACGGGCTGGCAGTCGTCAGCGATTCGTTCAACGTTGATGATGACCATTATTATCGGCGGGTGGTCGTTGCGCCGGCCCACCGATCTGCTCAATTCGCTTGCTGCTGCGGCCTTCGTGATTTTGCTGTGGGAGCCGCAACAACTGTTTCAAGCCAGTTTTCAACTTTCCTTCTTTGTCGTGTTAAGCATCGCCTTGTTCATGCCTCCGCTTGAGAAACTGCGGGATCGCCTTCTGTCCGGGGATCCCTTGCTCGCTCCGGAGGTGATGACGAAGGGGCAGCGGGCGTGGCGGGCCATTCTCCGCGGGCTCACCACCAGTCTGGCGACCTCACTGGCCGCCTGGCTCGGTGCACTGCCCCTGACGGCTTACTATTTTCATCTGCTCAGCCCGGTGACCTTGCTCGCCAATCTCGTCATTGTGCCCATGAGCAGTTTCGCGTTGATGTGCAATCTCGGCAGCCTCATCTGTGGCGACTGGTTGCCGTGGGCCACGGAGCTGTTCAACAACTGCGGCTGGTTCTGGATGCTTGGCATGGTAAAACTCAGTCGCTGGGCCACGGAATTGCCGGGTGCGTATTACTCTGTGCCGTCGCCCTCTGCGTTCACCTTTGTGATCTACTTTGGTTTGTTGATCGGCACGATGAGCGGTTGGCTCTGGCAACCCGAACGGCGCTGGCGAAGTGCCGCGGCATTTATTCTCGTGGCGATGTTCTATGGCTGGCAATCGTTCGCGACTCGCAAAGACGCTGAACTTACGATCCTCCCGCTCAGTGGCGGACACGCGGAATATCTCGACGCTGCGGGCCGGTCCAACGACTGGCTCATGGATTGCGGCAACACCAATTCCATCGAGTTTGTCATCCGGCCGTTTCTCCGCGCGAAAGGGGTGAATCATCTGCCCCGCCTCATGCTCACCCACGGCGACCTCAAACATATCGGCGGCGCGGAACTGCTCCTGGCGGAATTCAGCTGCCACGACATCTACGCCAGCGCCTTCCGTTTTCGTTCCGCAGCGTATCGGCGCGTTCTCGCCGTCACGCAACGCGAGCCGTTCCACCTCCGATCCCTTCATCGCGGTGATCAAGCCGGACCGTGGCAGATTTTGCACCCGACCGAATCGGATGAATTCACCCAAGCTGACGACGGGGCGCTCGTACGCCAAGGCGAGTTTCTCGGCGTGAGAATCCTCCTCCTGTCCGACCTGGGTCGCCCCGGCCAAGAGCGCTTGCTGGAAAGCGCGCCTGACCTTCGGGCTGATATTGTAGTTTCAGGAATTTCCACGCAGACCGAACCGCTCTGCGATGCTTTGCTGGACGCGATTCGGCCGCGTCTGATCATCATCGCCGATTCGGAATTGCCGGCCACTGCCCGCGCCAGCGAGCGGCTGAAGGCGCGTCTTGCCCTACGGAATGCTACGGCGATTTACACCCGTGAGGCCGGCGCGGTGACGATTTCCTTTCGCGCCAAGGACTGCGAAATCAGGACCGCAAGTAATCAGTGCTTCAAACTGGAAAGCCTGCCCGAGATGGCGTTGACGCCACCGTCCCACGAACTTGCCAAATAATCATTTCATCGTGAGCTCTGGCATGGACAGTTCGCAGTCATCCTGGCTCACCCGAAGCGTTGTGCCAGGCTGGCGGTGACGGAAGGAAATCCAGTGCGTTGTCCAGACGCAACAAGTCTCAAGGGGCAAGAATCGTGATTGCCTCGTCGAGCGCGGTGGGTCGCGTCCGTCGAAAAAGTGAATAGACCGAGGTTGCCTCAGCGGTATTGCCGGCCCCCAGATTTACCAACGGGGCGAGAAGTTCCATTTCGAGGTAGGCGGTCGGGTTCGGGTTCGTATAAATCTCTGCGCTCGATCCGCTGTCCGGGTAATCAGTTTTGGCCACGCCCGGGATGCGCGGAGATTCGATGAGCAGCATGCTTTCGTTACCCACCCACAACAAGGCGCCGGCGTCGTTGCCAATTTTTGTGGAAGCATTCGGATCCCGGGAAAGCGCCACCAAGCCGTTCGTGACCACCAGCCCCGCCGGAACCGCGCCGATGGCCTTGTAGCCAGTGGGGAAGATGGAGTTTTTCGGGACTGGCATAAAAACCTGCTGCCCTTCTCTCAATTGGGTGATGACCCAGACGCCTATCCGATTGCCGCTGCCGGACACTTTCTCAAACGTGCTGGTGACTCGAAGGATGGGCTCGGTGGGATGCAGAGTGATGCGCCGGACGACCCGTGTGCCAAAGGTCGCGTCCACCGGCCCGGTCAAAGTCACCACGTCATTGGTAATTCCGGCGGTGAAAGGCATCGAATCAAAGCCGCGCGGCGGCGGCCAGGGCCAGGTCTGCGGCGAGGGCCAGACCTTGTCGCCACCGAAACTGCCAGGCGTGTTCCATGAGCCGGCGGCGGGCTGAGTCCCGTACATGCTGGAATTCTCCCAGAACGGTCCATCAGCTTGATCCAGGAAACGAAATTGCATGATGCGACCCACCGCCGGAACGATGGCGACTTCCACCTGGGCGTTTCGCATGATGATGCTGTTGGTCCACCCATGATAATTGGTGAACCAAATGGAGTTGCTTGGCGAATCCAACCGGATCCGGTAGTAGCGGTTGCTAACGGCGGCGGCGGCGGCATTTTCCAAAAAAACCGCATGACCAGACGAAGAGTTGGTGAAGTCAAGGGTGCGCCAGTTAGTCAGACTGCTGGATACCTGGAGCGAATAAACCATCCCGGTGGTGCCAAGCGTTTCCAATCGAAAGCTGCCATTGTTCTGGCGCGCGAAATTTGTGAGGACCGCGCTCGCTGCCATCGCGCTCGGCAACGCGACGGCGGACATAACGACGAGCAGTTGCACGAAAACGAGGGCCGGTTTGCGGGGTAAATGGTTTCTCATACTTGGCCGGAAGTCTAGCATAGCGGGGTGCAAATGTCAGCCGAGTGCTTCCAACGCCGCCTTGACGTGGTCCAGTTTCGCCTGCCAGTCGGCGAGGCGTTGGTGGTGTTCCTGCAACACCTGCGGGGGAACTTTTTGGGTAAAGCTCGGATTGGCCAGCTTCTGCGCTACCTTCGTGAGCTCAGCCTGATACTCCTCCATCTTCTTGGTGAGCCGGGCTTTTTCCGCCTCGACATCAATCAGGCCCTCGAGCGGCAGAAACAATTCGCCCATCAGCGTGTGCGCGGTGGGCGTGCCTTTCTTCGCCGCGTAATCTTCGTTGATCTCGATGGCTTCGGCGTTGAGCAGAAGCCGGATGACCTCCGCATCGTGCGGAAGAATGGGACGGCTCGGCTTGAGGATGAACTTCACCTTTTTGCCGGCTTGGATGTTGCCCACGCGGCGCAGATTGCGGCCTTGCGTCACCACTTCGTATTTCTGGTTGGCGAATTCGAGGTAGCAATCGTCGAGACTGTAGGCGTCGCGGAATTCGGTTTCGAAGGGCTTGGGCCAGGGGGCGTTCATGATGGTCCGTCCGCCTTGCTGCTCCGGCATGTCGTTGCTGTAACCCATGCCGTGCCACAGCTCTTCCGTGATGAACGGTAGGAACGGATGGAACAGCCGGAGGGTGTGCGAGAGCACAAAATCGGTCACGGCGAGCGTGTTGGCCTTGCGCACCGTGTCCGTGCCGAAG
>JANOHH010001301.1:0-2075 GCA_031406395.1 Verrucomicrobiota bacterium
TGCACCGGTTTGCGGACACGGCGACACAACCCCGTTGGGGTTGAAACCATTTTGGGCGCATGACCCAGGGTAGGCTCGCCGGCTCGCCAACCCTGGGCTGATGGCTGGAATCCCGTTGGGATTCTTGGTGGCGAGAGTTCATGCGGCGAGGCGGTGGTGGAGGGTGGAGGCGAGGCGGTGCCCGCTGAGGGTGCGGGTTTGGTGCAACTGTGCTGCCAGCGTGTCGCACCACCGCAGCAATTCCTCCACCCGCGCCACGATCCGCTTTTGTTCGGCGGGGCTGCCCCAACGGGGCTGCGTCATCCAGCCCAGGGTTGGAGCACAGCGCCTACCCTGGGAATGCGGATCAACCACCGCATCAACCCTGAAGGGGTTGCACCGGTTTGCGGACACGGCGACACAACCCCGTTGGGGTTGAAACCATTTTGGGCGCATGACCCAGGGTAGGCTCGCAGGCTCGCCAACCCTGGGCTGAAGGATGGAATCCCTTTGGGATTCTGGAATCGAGATGTTCATGCGGCGAGGAGGTGGTGGAGGGTGGAGGCGAGGAGGTGCGCGCCGAGGGTGCGGGTTTGGTGCAACTGCGCTTCCAGCGTGTCGCACCACCGCAGCAATTCCTCCACCCGCGCCACGATCCGCTTTTGTTCGGCCAGCGGGGGAAGTGGCACAGGAATCGAGTTCATCTTTGCCTGATTCATCTTCGGCTGCGCCATGCCGGTGAGATACGGCTCAAGATTGATCGAGTTGATGTAGATGCGGAGATACTCCAACAGCGTGCGGTCAATCCCATCGAGAACGTGAGCGTGATTGTTCACCCAGTATTTACCCTCTGCGATGAAGGCAATCGGCGTCGAACGGTTCACAAGATTTGCCCCATCCTCGCCAATGAGAAGCAGGGGTTTGTCGAAAAGGTAGCGGTCTATTTTGTCAATGACGCCGGACGCGCCGTAATAATCGTAGGTTTTCGCCAATCCCTCCCGCTCGTCGCGGTTCACCGGAATACGTTCGCCGTCACGGCAGAAGCAAACGCGACCGAAAGGCGACCATTCCCAGCCCACCGGAAGGCTGTTGGTTGGCAGCGCGGCAATCTTCATGCGCGGCGACCCCTCCAGTTCCTTCGCGGCTACACGACAGGCACGTTCGGCGTCAATTTTCTCCAAGAGCATGGCGGCTGGGTCATCCTTCGGATTCTGCGGGACGAGGCGGCCTTGGACGGAGAGTTGGAGGATGGCTTGGCGGAGTTGGGGGAGGGCGTCGGGGGTGTCGTGGAGGAGGTGGAAATGGTCGCGCACGCGCTGCCAGGCGGCGGCAAAGATTTGCGGCTCGCGGGCGGCCAGCAGGTGATGCAGCGCGGATTGTTGGAGGATAATGCTCGCGTGTTGCCGCGCCTGCTGCCGCTGCTCCAACTCGTCGCACAACGCTATCAACTCATCCACCTTGGCCACAATCCGCCGCTGCTCGGCCAAGGGGGGAAGGCTGATACACAATCCGCTCAACGCCTCGCCGTTGACATTCGGCTGACCAGTCCCCGCCGACTTTGCGAGAACCTGCCGCCAATAGCAGGGAGATTCCAAAAACAGTTTCAGATACTGCGCGGAGATTTTTGACGAAGGGATTACCCGAATCAGGTAGGAAGCGAACACCGCCTTTACCGTCACTTTGGCAACCAAGAATGTCTTTCCGATAGTTCCACCGGTTCGTGCAATCAGAATGTCGTTATCATGCAGCGCATATTTGGCAACTTCTTGCGCGGAGATTTGACATCCCGGCACAGTTTCCCAATTCACTTGGTTGTCTTGGATGTCTGTGATGCGTAAAAGGCGAACATCCTGCTGCGAGTGGTCGGCAGATGCGGTGTAGCCGTAGTGAATGCGATTTGAAATTGAACCAAGCCGAACCCATTCCCACGCGCTCGGACATTTGAAAGGAGCTTCATCGGCGCAAATTTGCGGTAGGGATTCCACCTCTTTAAGTTTGTTGGCCCGCACAAACTCGCGCTTTTCCGTTTTGATTTTCTCCAATAATGTCGCCGCCGGTTCATCCTTGGAGCTGCGCTCAACGAGTTGCCCACGAAC
>JANOHH010001309.1:0-1758 GCA_031406395.1 Verrucomicrobiota bacterium
CACATAGGCGGCTTCCTGAGAAGAATGAGGTCTATCACGAACAACTTTCGCATCGTTCTGAAATCGCTTCTGATTCCGTTGGGCCTTGCGCTTGCCACCTGCGGATGTCTGGCGCAACCAGCCAGCAAGAGCAGCGTCCCCGCCAAGGTGGAAGTCCGCCAAGCCGCTGGACGCTGGCAGCTTTACGTGAACCAACGTCCGTTTTTCATCAAGGGCGCCGGCGGCGAAGGTTCGCTTGCGAAACTCAAGGAGGCGGGGGGCAACTCGGTCCGCACTTGGGGAGTCGACGGCCTCCAGTCGGTGCTCGACGAGGCCCACAAACAGGTACTCACCGTTTGCGTCGGCATCTGGTTTCACCATGAGCACGACTCCGAAGGTTTCAACTACAGCAAGCCGGAGATGGTGAAGGCCCAGTTGGAACAAGTGCGCCAGACCGTGTTGCGCTTCAAGGATCATCCGGCGGTTTTGCTTTGGGGCCTCGGAAATGAGATGGAAGGCGAGGCGGGCGAAAAGGTTGAGATTTGGAACGCCATTCAGGCGGCGGCCAAGCTCACCAAAGAACTTGATCCCAGTCATCCCACCATGACCGTCATTGCCGAGATCGGCGGGCAGAAGGTTGCGGGCATCCACAAGTATTGCCCGGACATAGATATCATTGGCATCAACAGTTACGGCGGCGGGCCATCGGTCGCGGAACGATATGCCAAATTGAACGGCACCAAGCCTTACATTGTCACCGAGTTTGGGCCGGTTGGGCCGTGGGAAACCGGCAAAACTTCCTGGGGCGCCCCGTATGAGCCGACGAGCACCGAAAAGGCTGCATCGTATCTAAAGACCTACGAGGGTTCCATCGCCAACCAGCCGCTGTGCCTGGGATCATACGCCTTTTTGTGGGGACAAAAGCAGGAAACCACGGCCACCTGGTTTGGCATGTTTCTCAAGGCTGGCGAAAAACTGCAAGGCGCGGATACAATGACCGAACTTTGGAGCGGTACCCCCCCGGCCAGTCGCTGCCCCGTCATCCGCCAACTCAAGATTCGCGCCCGGCCGGAATTCGCGCCGGGCGCCGTATTCTCCGTCGATCTCGAAGCCGCCGATCCCAGCGGCCGACCATTGCAAGTGCGCTGGGTGGTTCAACCGGAACAGACGAAAAAACTCACCGCTGGCGCGGAGGAGCAGCCTTTGCCGGAATTGACCGACAGTATCGTGCGCGGTGACGGCCGTTCCGCCGAGGTGCGTGCGCCGCAAGCGCCGGGTGGTTATCGGTTGTTCGCTTATGTGCGCAACGGGGTGGGCGCCGCCGTCGCCAACGTGCCGTTTCAAGTGGGTGGCAGCAAAAAGGCCGCGGCGGACCGGAAAGCGAGGCTGGCGCGGGTGATTCATCAGGCGCCGCGCGAGGCCAAGCAAACCGTTGACTTTCAATCTGGACGACAGCCAATTCGATTGACCACACTAAAGTAAACAGACGCCGCAAGCTGACTCAATCAAACCATCGCACCGACACCAAACATGAATTCCCCATCAACCTCCGTGAAACTTTCGTTCGGCGAAAAATTCGGCTACGGGCTCGGCGACACCGCGAGCAATTTCGTGTGGGCCTTGATGATGAATTTCATCATGTTTTACTACACGGATATTTTCGGCATCACCGCCGCCGCCGCCGGCACAATGCTGCTCTTTGCGCGCAGTACCGACGGGGTGCTGGATTTTTTCATCGGGGCCATGGCCGATCGCACCAAGTCGAAGTGGGGCCGCTTC
>JANOHH010001347.1:0-2598 GCA_031406395.1 Verrucomicrobiota bacterium
CGCGACACCATCACCGCGCTGAACATTGAGGTGACAATGCCCAGACACAGCACCACCGCGAATCCGCGTATTGGGCCGGTTGGAAAGCTCGGACGACACCAAATTCGCACTTCCAGCCTCGGCCATCCGGGGCAGTGATGATGGTGGGTTGGTGGCGCTGGCGTCCTGCCCGTTGGCCCAGATTGACCAAAACGCCAATAATAACAACGCCGCCAAGCCGGCCCGATACCACCATTCAAAATATCTTCGCATGACGGAGAAAGTAGAACAGGGAACGACCTCGCGTGACAAGTCCCGGAAAATATTCCTCGTCGTGCCGGCGACGACGATAGGAGTTTCCAGTCAACTTTCGCCTACGCTGAGTTTAGCCAGAGCTTCCTCACCTCGCCAACCAGGCATCAACCGCCCGCCACGATCTTCACGATCTCCAGCCGGTCGCCGGAATGGACTTGGCGTTGGGGAAACTCTGATGGCGCGACCGCCTCGCCGTTATGCTCCACCACGACACTGCGCGGCAGAAGCTTTTGCGCGACGAGAAATTCCTCCAGTGTGCATGGCAACGTGGCGGCGATAGACCGGCCGTTGGCGGTAACGTGGGGTTGTGATTTCAAATCGTGCACGGAGAAAGTCACCGCTCAGGCGGCATGGAGAATCAATTCCATGTAAATCACGTCCAACCAGCGGTCGAACTTAAGCCCAACCTGTTTCAGATGGCCGACTTTTTCAAACCCTGCTTTGGCGTGCAACGCCACACTCGCAGCGTGATCCGCATCAATGCCGGCGATGATCGCGTGGTGACCAAGTTGACGGGCGCGGCGAATCAACTCCTGCAGCACCAGCGACCCAAGGCCCCGACGATGGTGCTGGTGGTGGATATAGATCGAATTCTCCACCGTGTTTCGGTACGCCGAACGCGCCCGATAGGCCGAGAGCGACCCCCACCCAACAACCTGTCCATCCATGACCGCGACGATCACGGGATGCTTTTCGCCGTGGTGGTGAAACCACTCCCGTCGGCTTGCCATGGACTCCGGTTCTTCCTGATAAGTGCAGGTCGAATGGTGGACGTAGTGGTTGTAAATATCGTTGATCGCGCCGAGGTCGGTTTCCGTCGCCGGACGAGTGGTGACAGTTTGGGTTTGCACGGTGACATTAATCCGTCAATGCCCTGTCCCAATCCTTCCACACGGGCTCGTAGCCGAGCTGGCGGATCCGGGTGGCGACTTCCCATGCCGACCGGTCGTCGGCAATCTCGAACTGGCCGGTCGCGTTCGTCGCCTGGTCTGCCACGGCCGCCCATTCGCTCGCACCGGACGCCAGCTCCACAATCCGCCCCCGCTCGGTGTGATGTATCTTCTCCTTCCCCGCGCCAGTATATCCGCCTGGTTCGGTATGGCTACCCGCGCTCACCATGGTGATGCCCAGCGGGATCAAGCCGTCGCGCAACTTTGCCGGCTCGCGGGTCGAGAGCACGAGGCCCACATCTGGAAACATCAGCCGGAACGCGCAGATGAGTTGCGCCAGTTCGCGATCCGTCATCTGCGTGAGCGGTTGAAACTCGCCCGCGCACGGACGCAGCCGCGGCAGCGAGATCGTGACTTGCGCCTTCCAGCAACTTCGCAACAAATAATCCGCGTGTGCCGCCACGCACAATGCCTCATAACGCCAGTCCGCCAATCCGAACAGCGCGCCGATGCCCAGCCGGCGAAACCCGGCGGCGTAGGCGCGTTCCGCCGTTTCCAGCCGCCAATCAAAATTCTTCTTCGGCCCGGCGGTGTGCAGGTCGTCGTAGATCGCGCGGTCGTAAGTTTCCTGATACACGACCAACCCATCCGCCCCCGCCGCGGTGAGTGGACGATATTCTTCCGTTTCCATCGGCCCGACTTCGAGCGAGATTCCTGGCCATTCGGCATGCAAGGCAGCGACACACTCCGCCAGGTAACCGTTGGAGACAAACTTGGGATGTTCGCCCGCCACCAACAAAATATTGCGGAAACCTTCCGCCGCCAGCGACCGCGCCTCGCGCATCACTTCATCCACGGAGAGCGTCACGCGCAGGATGGGATTGTCGCGCGAGAAGCCGCAGTATTTGCAGTTGTTGATGCACTCGTTGGAAAGATAAAGCGGCGCGAACAGCCGGATGGTTTTGCCAAAACGCTGCCGGGTGAGCGCTTGCGAGCGCCGGGCCATTGTTTCCAAAAGTCCGCCCGCGGCGGGCGAAATCAATTGTGCGAAGTCTGTGAGCGTCAGGGACGGCTTGACCAGCGACTCGCGCGCCGCGCCCGGGGCAGTGCTCAGCGACTGTTTCACCAGCGGCTCCACCGGCAACGAATTGAATTCAGCAACAAAGCTCACACGGCCAACTTAGCAAGCCTGCACGTGAAGTCGAGCAACTGGAGTCCGTAGCCGCCAAGGTAACGAGGCGGATGCGCGGTTGAGAACGAGACGTTTCCGCCTCCTCACGTCGGCGGCTACACCATCACTGATAATGCGGTGGCTTGGGATTGGTGGCCTTGATGCGTTCCAATTCCATGGCCTCCAAGGTCGCCGATTGGCGTTGGGCCTGCCGCTTCAACTGCTCCACGAGCCGGCCTTGCT
>JANOHH010001365.1:0-2856 GCA_031406395.1 Verrucomicrobiota bacterium
CGCCGCTGGATCGCCGTGCTCGGCGCCATGCTCGGCGCGTTCATGGCGGTCCTCGATATTCAGATAACGAACGCCTCGCTGCCGGACATTCTCGGTTCGCTCGGCGCGACGCTCGATGAAGGTTCGTGGATTTCGACCAGCTATCTCGTGGCGGAGATCATCGTGATTCCGCTCACGGCCTGGCTGGCGACGGTTTTCTCGCCGCGCCGCTACCTGCTCGCCAACACGGCATTGTTCCTCATTTTTTCGGTGGCCTGTGCCTGGGCGTGGAATCTCGGCAGCATGATTGTCTTTCGCGCACTGCAGGGACTCTCCGGCGGTGTGCTGATCCCGATGGCATTCACGCTCGTGCTCAAACTCCTGCCGGTTTCGCAGCGGATGCTCGGCTTCGCCATCTTCGGCATGACCGCGACCTTCGCCCCGGCTATCGGCCCGACCATCGGCGGCTGGCTCACGGACAACTACGGTTGGCCGGCGATTTTTTATCTCAACCTGATTCCTGGCGCGCTGATGCTCGGCGCGCTCGCCTGGGGCTTGGAGCGCGAGCCAGCGCAACTCAAACTGCTGCGGCACGGCGATTGGTGGGGCATCGGCACCATGACCGTGGGACTCGGCTCGCTCATCGTCTGCCTCGAAGAAGGCAACCGCAACGACTGGTTCAACTCGCGCACGATCACCCTGCTGGGCGTCGCCGCGATAATTTTTCTGACCGCGTGCGTGGTGATTGAACTGCGCCGGGCCGAGCCGTTCATCAATCTCCGCTTGCTGGCCCAACGCAACTTCGGCCTCGGCGCGATCATCAGCCTGGTGTTCGGCTTGGGCATGTATGGGGTGACGTTTCTCCTACCGATGTATCTCGCGCAAGTGCAGGGTTACAACGCGCAGCAAATCGGTTGGACGATCATGTGGAGCGGCGCGCCGCAACTCATCATGATGCCCGTGGCCGCAGCGCTGCTGTTACGATTCGACGCCCGCGCGCTGCTGACCGTCGGGCTCGTGCTGTTCAGCGGAAGCTGTTTCCTCAATGCCACGCTCACGAACCTCACCGGCTACGACCAGTTGAAGCTTACACAATTCATCCGTGCGCTCGGGATGCCGCTCGTGATCGTGCCGCTGACGACGCTGGCGACCGGCGGCATTGCCACCGAACAATCCGGCTCAGCCTCGGCGCTGTTCAACATGCTGCGCAACCTGGGCGGCAGCATCGGCATCGCGGTGCTGGCCACGCAACTGGACTTGCGGGAAAAGCTCCACTCCGTGCGGATTTGTGAATCGGTCAGCGTTTACAATTTCGCCACGCAGGAACGGCTCGACACCCTGACCCAGGGTTTCATCGCGCGCGGCTTTGACACCGTCACCGCCGGCCAACAGGCGCTCGCCGCATTGGCCAATACCGTGCGCCGCGAAGCCTTCGTGATGTCCTACAGCGATGGCTTCCTCCTCGTGGGCGTGGCGTTGGCGGCGATGATCCCGTTGGTGTGGTTCTGCCGGCCGGTGAAAGGCGAACGGACCGCGACTCATTGAGTTCAGCTTGCGGAATCTTCGTAACCGCACTGAACCGGTCGCTACGCGAATTCTTGAACTGAAAAATTGTCGTGCGTGCGCGATCGAGCGGGTTATAGTCATCAACTGAAAAAGGAAAACCATGGATAATATAATGAACCCAACGAGCGGGTCGAAAAATGTTCTGAACTCGGAAGTCGAGATCAAAGGCAACCTCAAATTTGCCGGAGAGTTGACGTTCGACGGAAAATTGGAAGGCGAAATCCAGACGGACGGCGTGTTGCACCTCGGCGACAGCGCAGTCATCACCGGCAACATCAACGCTCAGTCGGTGATCGTGCGCGGCAAGATCAACGGCAACATCAACGCCAAGGACAAGATCGAGATCAAATCCAAGGCGGAGTTGTTCGGCGACATCCGCGCGACGAAACTGATCGTCGAAGAAGGCGTGACGTTTGTTGGTCGTACCGAGGTCAACCCAAACAAAGTCGCGCCTACGCCGCCGCCCGTCCGCCCGGGTGAAACGCCAAAAACTTCCGAGCCGCCCAAGCCGCCCGGACGTTGAAGCGCCGGGGGCGTCCGCATAACCTCGCGCTGAATGCCAGCCAGCAAGCAGGACAAGGTCCTGGTGGCCTGCCCGCATTGCGGCCACTCGCAGGCCGAGCCGCGGACGGCCTACTCGACGGTTTGCCAGAAGTGCCACGGGCATTTTCACGTTCAGGAAGTCCTGAATCCGGTGCGGAAAGCCGTCGCCGCGGCGCCGGAGCAACGCCAGGTGACCTGCTTCGATTGCGGCATGGAACTGGAGGTGCCCATCAGTGCCGAGTCCACGATGTGCAAGCGCTGCAGCCGCTACGTGGACCTCAAGGATTACAAGATCACCAACGTCGTTTCGAAGAATTTTAAAACCAAGGGCAAGTTTATCGTCGAAGCCAAAGGCTTCGTTTTCAATACCGAGGCGGTCATCGGGAACGCCGTCCTCAAGGGACGTTTTCACGGCAAGTTGATGGCCGAAAATTCGCTGACGATCTATTCCACAGCGGAGATCAAAGGCAGCTTTCAAACCGCGCGGCTGGTGATTCCGGCGGCCAACCACTTTCGTTGGCATGAAACGCTGAAAGTCGTTTCGGCGGAAATCGCCGGGGAACTCGCGAACAACCTGTGCGCCGAAGGCACGGTCGTTCTCAAATCCACTGCCCGGATGTTTGGCGACCTGGACGCCCGGGAGTTGGTGGTCGAAGAGGGCGCCGTGGTGGTTGGATGCCTGCGTATCGGACCGAGAAGGACGTGATCTCCTCCCGGGGTTACGGGAGTGAACCGGGTTCGGGAACACCCCCGTCGCGCCCACCGGCA
>JANOHH010000032.1:0-14675 GCA_031406395.1 Verrucomicrobiota bacterium
GTCCCGGCATGACCGACGCGCAACCGCCGCGCCTAGACCACAGGATCCGGATCTCACTCGCGACGAAGGGTGAGCGCGAGACGATCTATGCGATGCGGCACGCCATCTATGCCACCGAGCTGGGCCAGCAGTTGAAACAATCGCACATTGCCCGCGATGCCGGCGAACGCGATGACGACCACATCCACGAGTTTGATCAAGCCGTAGGTTGCGGTCGATTTCACATCGGAGGACATGGCCGGGGCATTCCAAACCAGAAAACCCACCAGCGGACTGAAGGCACCGAGGATCGCGGCGGCAATCGCAAAGCTCATGAGGATTGCGAGCAGGGATTGGCGCAGACTGATGTTCAGACCGAGCAGCGGCGCGAGCATGGCGTTGAGCAGGGTGTTGCCCAGCGCGGTGAGCAGGAGAATGAACGGAAACTTGATCGCCACATAGAGCGCTTGTTCCGGCGCGCGCCACCAGCCCATCGCCGCTCCAAAACAACCCGCGCCCAAGATGATGACGGCAACGTGCATTGCCACGCGAGGCGCGCTCCATTCGGTCGTCCACGCCGCGACCGTTTGGGACTCCGCCCGCAGCAACCTGCTGAATTCTCCGGTGGCAACTGAGGCCTCGTTGGTTTGCATGCGCTGGGTGCTTTGTCTGCAACGGGAACATCAGTTTGTCCGCGCGCCTTCAATGGCTGTTTCCCGTCGCGGGCGCAGCCACCACACCTCCTGCGCCAGCGGCGCGGCCATCAGAGCCAACGCGATCAGAAACAGCCACCAGTTAAATTCTGCCGGCAAAACCTCGCGGATCACGCCGTCGCCTTGGCTCGCGACCCGCAGCGCATCCGCCATGAATACGCATAATGCGAGGACTGTTCCCAGGAAACACAAAACCCACGCCCGGCCGTTGGACACCCGCGGGTGCGATTGGGTCTCCACCTGACTGGCAAGCGTGCCCCAAACGATCATCAGGCTCGCGATCAACATCGGTGCGAGTACCGGCCCCCACCATGGCAACGGCAGCAGGAACAGGATGTCCCAATCCAGTAGCGAATGCGGCCAGCCGCACATCACCTTCAAAAAGACGTAATAGAAAATGTCCCACACGCCGAACGCGATGAAGGTGTAGCCAAACCGCGCCCGCCAGGTACGCCCCGCGAGCAATCCGACCGTCAACAGCATGATCATCGTGGCCAGTTCCCGCACCAGTTCCACCGGGCCCAAAGCGCCGATGAGCCGAAGCGGGTTCGCCTGGTGCGGCTCGATGCGGTCAATGTGCGTGCGCAGATAATAAACCACAGCCGATTCGACCCAGGCCATCGCAATGGCAAAGGCGACGACGATGAACCAGCGGCGCCAGGTTGATTTGCCAGCCGGAGCGTTCATTTGGAGGGTTCAAGCTGAACCAGCGCAGGGCTCGCCCACCGCGCGGGAATCCCCACAGGCTTCCGCGCCCGGCGCAAGAAGCGAACGAAACGCGTCAGTTGGTGGGTCACCTCCGTGTAGTATTCTGCCCGCGAACCCCCAATGGCCTTGAGGCAGGACGCGTGACTCACCCACAGCACCGTCGCCGCGACGTAACCGCAGAACCGAAACTGAATCCGCCACAGCAAACCGTGCAAGCCCGGCGCGGGACGGCTCGCGCTGCACAAACGGTCACGTTGAAACGCAACATGGCCGGCTTCATCGCGCAGAATCAACTCGCACATCGCTGCCAGCGGCCCGTCCGGGGAATATTGACGCAGCATCCGATAGTAGGCGGTGCTCACGAGCTCGGTGAGCGTGAGTACCTGCAATTCAAACCGCACGCCGAACACCCGACGACACAGACAGAACGCCGTGAAACTCCAATGTGAAGTGATGATGCGCCCACCAAAGCGCTTAACCGCGCACCCAAGCAATCGAGCGTGCTCCGCCTCTTCGGCAAACCACAAGTCCACGAGGGTGCGCGTTTCTTCCGTGCGCCCGCGAAATCTCTCCGCGTCAAAGGCAATGAGCGAGGCCGGTCCGCCACCATCGCCGAGCCGGAATTGTTCGATGGAGCGCAGCATGGGTGCGAGAACAGCGGGCGAAATGCTGACGGGGGCAGCCCAGTCCGGCTCCGGTCGGTGGATTCGGTTGCGCGTGAAGTGATCAATCCATTTTGTGTAGTTCATGGCAATTCTCCTTGGGTGAACTGGTGAGGCTGGTCGCAAGCTGGGTGAGCGAACGCTCAACGCCCGCGATGGTAACGTCCGGGGTCGAAGTCCCCGCCGTGATGCCGACGGTATCGCCCGTGGAAAACCACTCCTCGCGCAAATCCTTAGCCGTTTGCACGTGCTGCACCCGCGCGCAGTAACGCCGGGCAGTCGCCACCAGTTCGTGCGTATTGTTGCTGTGCGCCCCGCCGATGACGATGACAACATCGCACTGCTGCGCGAGTTCCACCGCAGCGTTCTGCCGTTGTTTTGTCGGCTGACAGACCGTATCCACAAACCGAACTTCCGAGGCGGGGAAGCGCGCGCGCACCAACTGCACTAGTTGCCGCACCCGCTCAATGGGCTGTGTGGTCTGGGCCACAACCCCGAACCGTGGACGCTCGGTTAGCTTGGTCACATCTTCCGCTGACAGCACGACCTCGAACGCGGCGAGATCTTCCGTCATGCCCCGCACTTCCACGTGATCGTGTTTGCCAATAATGACGGGGTAAAAGCCCTCCGCCACCAGCTTCGCCAGCGTGCGATGTGCGAGGTGAACGAGCGGGCACGTGGCCTCCACCACGTTCAAACCGCGCCCGCGCGCCTGGCTCAATGCCCGCTCCGACGCGCCGTGGGCCGTGATCATCACGTTACGGGTCGCCACACCGTCCGGTCGTCGCTCGAAGCGGATTCCCCGTGCCCGTAACTCGGTCAAGACGGTTTCGTTATGGACGAGATCGCCCAGAACCGTCAGCGGTTCGTGCCGCGCGGTTTCGACCGCGAGCGCAATTGCATCCCGCACCCCGAAACACATACCCAAATGTTCGGCCCGAAGAATTTTCATGATCAACTCCTTGTTTTGCGCTCACAGCCAGCGCCACCCCGACGCCGGCCTGGCCGGGCAGCGGAAATTCTGTGTAAGCGCCTTCGCTTTGCATTACAAAGCTTGAGACTGGCGCGCCGGAAATTTGTTCAAAAAAATTACGGAAGGGTTGCCGAAGCCAACGGCTACGACTGCCGACGGGCCAGTTGTTTGGCCAGGCGCAGTGCGGCAATCATGCTGGAAGGGTTCGCCCGACCCTGACCCGCGATGCCATACGCCGTCCCGTGATCGGGTGAGGTACGGATGAAGGGCAGGCCGAGCGTCCAGTTCACGCCGGTGTCGAACGCCACCGCTTTCAGCGGCGCCAAGCCCTGATCGTGATACATCGCAACCACGGCATCGAACTCGCCGCGCAGCGCGTGGTGAAAAACCGTGTCCCCGCTCAACGGGCCGACAACGTTGAAGCTCTTTCGCTGGGCGGCCAGGACGGTCGGCCCAATGACGGTTTGTTCTTCATCCCCCATCTGACCGCCTTCGCCCGCGTGCGGATTGAGGCCGCACACAGCGATGCGCGCGCGGGGCAGGCCCAGGTCACGACAGGCTTGGTCAGCGAGTTCGATGGCGAGCATGATTTTTTCCCGGGTAATGTGCGTGGCCACCTGTTTGAGCGGCACATGCGTGGTGACGAGTGCCACGCGCAACCAGCGTTCCCGCTCGTCGTGGCCGAGCAACATCATCGCCGTGCGCGCCACTCCGGCGAGCTGGGAGAGAAATTCCGTCTGCCCGACAAACGCATGACCGGCGCGAACGATGGCCAGCTTGCTCACGGGCGCGGTGACGAGCGCAGCGAGCTCCTGGCGCAAACACCGTTCCGCGCCATCCTGCAACCACGCCACGGCGGCCCGGGCGGCGTTCGGCGACCCGTCCACCAGATTCTTCGGAAGCGGTTCCGTCATGGGATTGGTGATAAACACGCGACCGGTGCCGGGTTCAACGCCATGAGGTTGAATCGTCAGATTAAGGGCGAGCTTTTCGTTGATCCGGCTCGCATAACCGGCGTCGCCGATCAATAGGTATCGGGTATCATCCGCGGGAAGCTCGGCAGCGATCGCTTTGAGCGCGACCTCTGGGCCGATGCCGGTGACGTCTCCGAGCGTGATCCCAATCCAGTGTTTCATAAAACATGGCTAACCGCGTCAGACGGGCGGCCCGGGTTGATCCGCCTTCGCTGGGCCTAAAGTAGGTTGGTGAGCCATCCGACCCATCCGAGTTGCACGCCCTAGAAATAGCGCAAGTACGTCTTCTTTTTCAGCCGATCAATGTATTGCTTGCGCAGGCGGTTCTGCTCCTCCGTCATCAGCAGGCGCTCGATTTCGGGACGCACCTCCGTTAGCGGCCTTCGGTGCGCGCTTTTTTTGTCCTCGACGAGCATCAGATAAATTTCCCCGGGCGTCTCGATGATCTCGCTAAGTTCTCCGGGTTTTAGCGCGAACGCCGGCCCCACCAATTCCTTGCGCAAAACCCGCCGCTCAACCCAGCCCCAATCGCCCCCTTCGTTGCGCTTCGAACCGTCGGAGTAAACCGTGGCCATCTCCGCGAAGGCCGCACCTTGCTTGATTTTGGAACTGATTTCGCCGGCTAGCGCCCGCTTGGTTTCCGCTTCCGCATCGGTGGGCTTGTTCAACACGATCATCCGCAACTTGACTTGATCCTCCACCTTGAACTCGTCCGGATGATTCATGTAATAAGCTTCCAGCTTGTTCGGGGAGATGATCAATTCCTGGTAAACATTCTTCGCCATCAATTGCGAAATGATGAAGCGATCGCGGGTTTGCTTCTTGAATTGTTCGTTGGTGATGCCCCGGGCTTGCAGCGTCTTGGTGAGATCGGCGCGACTGCCGCCGAACTCGGTCTGAATCCGCTCCTTCACCACTTCATCAATGATGCTTTCGGGCATCTGATAGCCGGACGCCACATAATCCCGCAGGATCAATTGCCGTTGCAGCGCGCGATCCAGACTTTCCGCCAGCGCCTCGTTGATTTTCTTCTCGAAAATCTCAGGCTGGCGGCGGTACTGACGCTGCAATTCGCCCGCCACCAAAGCGGCGTCAGCGTCCACCTCGCCTTGAGTGATGACCGCCTCATAGACCACCGCCCGGATCCCGTTGACCAGCTCCGCACGCAGGGCCGAACTGAAGCCGCACAGAGCGGCCCAAGCGATTAACAATACACGGGACATTCTCATCATGAACTCGACGCGATGCTAGGCGTGCCCGGGGGAACGGTCAAGCGCAGCCATGCCAGCCATGCCAGTGGTGAAACGTTGAAGCGTTGCCAGCCCGGATCCGAATCTATAGCCTGCGACCGCATGGTACGCTTGGTTCTCTTCGACATTGACGGCACCCTCGTTCACACGGGCGGGGCTGGCATCAAGGCTTTTGCCCGCGTCTTCGCCACGGAGTTCAGCCTGCCCAACGGCGTCGAGCGGATCAAATTCGCCGGGCGCACCGACGTAAACCTTGTTCGCGAATTTTTTCTCCTCCATGACATTCCACCCAGCCCAGAGAATTTCCGCCGGTTCTTTGAACGTTATGTGTTCTGGCTCGACCACATTCTGGCCCAAAGCGAGACTGAAGCGTGTCCCGGCGTGGCGCAAATGCTCCGCGCCCTGCGCGCCCTGCCGCAACCGCCCTTGATCGGCTTGCTCACGGGCAACATTCAGCTCGGCGCGGAGATCAAGCTGCGCCATTTCGATTTGTGGCGGGAATTCGAACTGGGCGCGTTTGCCGACGATCACGAAGACCGCGACCAGATTGCGCACGCCGCGCGCCGGCGCGCCAGCCGGGTGCTGAAACGGGAACTGCGCGGCGAGGAAATCGTGGTCATCGGTGACACGCCGCTGGACATTCGTTGTGGCCGGGCGATCGGGGCCAAAGTGGTGGCCGTGGCCACGGGCGGTGCGACGCTCGACGAACTGCGCCCCCACCAAGCGGACTGGCTCGTTAAAGATCTGGAGGCGGTGACGGCGCAGGAAGTTTGCGCGTAAGAATCGGCCAAGTTCGCCGCCTCTGCGCGGAGATCAGTGGCGATGCGGCTTGCCGGTGCCGCACATACCGCACGAACTCGGCACGCCGGAGCAACTTGGCGCTTGCCCGCCCCCGCCCGCGCCGGTCGCTGCGAAGGTGGAAAACTTTTTCGCGAGCTTGGTCGAACCGCAACGCGGACACTTCGTTCCTTCCCAGTGACGCGAGCGAACGAGGATTTCGCTGTCCTGCTCGCATTTTTCACAATGAAACTCGTAAATCGGCATGCCGGGAGAGTAACCGCCGCCGCGGCCCGGCTCAAGCCCGGACGTGCCGTGGACAGCGTGGTTTTGACAGCTTGTGGGATTTCGGTTTTCCAGCATTCGGCTTTCCAGCATTGCCATTGCCCCTAAATTCCAGTTAAACATTAGGGAGATGCCAACGGTTGCAGAACAACTCCGCGCGGCGCGCGAAACCCGCAAACTTTCGGTCACCGAGGTCGCGGAGATCACCAAGATCCGCACCGACCACATTCGGGCCCTCGAAGAGGGGAATTTCGACGTGTTCGTGGCGCCGGTTTACATCCGTGGCTTTACGCGCACTTACGCCACGTTGTTGAAACTGGACGTGCCGGAGATCATCCAAGCGCTGACCGTGGAACTCGGCCAGACGGAGAAATTTGCCGAGCCCCCGCCGCTTTCCAAGGAACGGAAAGGCGCGCTGGATTTCATGATGCTCCAGCTGTCCAAGGTAAACTGGCAAAAGGGCGCAGTGGGGATGGGCGGCCTGGCGGTGATCGGAATCCTCATCTTGGCGGTTTGGTTTTGGCGGCGGCAGCGCAATGCCGATCCGTCCGCCAACTTGCCACCGGCAGTCTACCAGCCCGCGCGGCGACCGGCTGGAGAAACCTTGCCGCTGCCGGCACCCGCACCGCGCAAATAGCAGGTGACACATTGTGGGAGACGACGTGAGGAGACTCTAAATTCCCGTTCGGTGCAGGCCCAAGTACGAGCAGCTCCAGCTCGATACCGCTGGCAAACGGTATTCAACCGCCCGCTAGACATCCTGCAAGTATAACTTCCGGTTGCGCCACAAATACAGAGCCCCAGAACTTGTCGTGAGCAAGAGGGTGACCCACAGCGCGAGCAACACGAACCACGGCCCCCACGGGAGCAGCGCCGCTTTGAGCCACGGCCACCATTCGGCGCTCGCATCCATCACCAGTAGCGCGATGATGGCGACCATTTGGGAGATCGTCTTGTGCTTCCCGTAGCGCTCGGCGGCCAGGACAACATTCTTCGACGCGGCCAGCAGGCGCAATCCGGTGATCGCCAGTTCCCGCGCCACGATGATGACAACCATCCAGGCTTGAACCTTGGGCGAAAGCGAAAGTGAACCAAGGTGCAGCACGGGCGGCGGCGTCAACACATGGCGCTCGATCAATGCGATGAACGCCGAGCAGGTCATGATCTTGTCCGCCAGCGGATCCATGAGGATGCCGAAGTTGGTGATGAGCTTGCGCTGCCGCGCGATCTTGCCATCGAGATAATCCGTAATGCCCGCCAGGCTGAAGAAGGCCAACGCGAGCGTGTCGTTCACCGGGGAGCGCGAAAACATGGCCCAAAGAAACGCGGCGGTAAGCGCGAACCGGGAAACCGTGAGTTTGTTCGGGAGATTCATGCCGGTTCCGCAATCAGGTCGTAATCGGTGTGGCCAATGATCTTCACGCGGGCGAATTCGCCGACCGGCAATTTGCCACGCACGTAAACTCTCCCGTCAATGTCCGGGGCGTCGGCCGCGCCGCGCGCCACCAAAAAGTTTCCGGTCTTGAGTCTTGAGTCTGAAGTCTCCGACGCCCGCATCAAGCCGTGTTCCCATGAACTCACGTTCGCAGCCTGCAACTGCTTCGCGCTGGCCGCACCTTCCACCAGAACCTTGAGCGTGCGCCCCATGAATGATTCGGAGACGGTCACGGCGACTTCGTGCTGCGCTGCCATCGCAAGTTCGCGGCGGCGTTGCTTCACCTTCTCGGAAAGTTGCCCGCCCATTGCCCCGGCCCGGGTCGCGTCCTCCTGCGAGTAGGCGAAAATGCCGAGCCGCTCGAACTTCGTCGTGCGAATAAAATCGAGCAGGCTGTCGAAGCACGCCTCCGTCTCGCCGGGAAAACCCACGATGAATGTCGTCCGGAGCGCAATGCCCGGTACGCCGGCACGGATGCGTTGGATCAAGTCCTCAATGTATTGCCGCGAAGTCTCGCGCCGCATGCGCTCCAGCATGTTCTCGTGAATGTGCTGCAGCGGGATGTCCACGTAGCGGGCCACCTTGGGACAGTCGGCGAGGGTCTGAATCAATTCGTCCGTCCAATGGGCCGGATGCGTGTAAAGCAAACGAACCCAGAAATCGCCCGCCAAAGAATTCAGCTCGCGCAGCAGGGTGCAAATGGTCGTCGCATCGGCAGCCAGCGACTTCGTCGCCGCGGAAAACTTCTCCGGTGAAGAGATTGCCCGGCTGTGATTCGCCCGCAAGTCGAGTCCATAGTACGTCGAGTCCTGCGAAATGAGATTCAACTCCTTGACGCCGTCGCCCAATAGCGCTTTGGCCTCGGCGACTACGTCGCTTTGCGTTCGGCTGCGATGTGTGCCCCGCATCCGGGGAATGATGCAGAAGCTGCACGGGTGGTTGCAGCCCTCAGCGATCTTGACGTAGGCAAAGTGGCGGGGCGTGAGCCGAAAACGCGGGGTGGCGTAGTCGGGGATGTAGGTGGGCCGGGCGGTGATGTCGAGCAGTGGCGCGTTTAAGGGCGGAATCCTGGGCGCAACCACGGTTCGGGTCTTCCCGAATTTCTCCGTGCCACGTACGTCTTCGGATTTTTCATGCGCATCCGGCGACTTAACCTGGTCCAACTGCGCCAACCGCGCGGTGATTTTTTTCTTTCTGCCCTCAACCCTCGATCCTTGACCCTCGACCAACTTGGCTGCCCGCCGTGCCAGCGCCTGCCGCACGGTCTCCGCGACTTGGGCAACTTGATCTATGCCCATGAAAGCGTCCACTTCCGGGAAAAGCTTCGGAAGCTCATCGCGAAACCGCTGGGAGAGGCAACCGGAAACAACCAAGCCCTGCCCGCGCTGGTTCGCGTCGCGCACGGCGGCGGATTCGAGGATGGTGTCCACGCTTTCCTCCTGCGCTGAGTCGATGAACGAGCAGGTGTTGACGATGACCACATCGGCCCGCGCGGCGTCATTGGTGATCTCGACCCCATCCTGCAGCAGCGAACCCAGCATGATTTCGGCGTCCACCAAATTTTTGGCGCACCCGAGGGAAATCAGCCCCACTCGCAGAGGACGGTCTTTGGCAGTTTTTTTTGGCACTGGCCAGGCACCCTACGCAATCCCAGCAGGCGAGGCAATCTCACGCTGTGAGGCAGGCATGATCGATTGTGGTGGGACAGCGCTTGATTTCTGGCGTTTCAAGCGAGTCGCCAGCTCGGACCATCGCAAGATTCACTTGCTCAGAGGGACAGCGGAGGCATTGGTCGCGCCGGCAGGGGCGTTGGTGCTCGCGGCGGGCACGGCGATTTCGGGTGGCATCCGCAACTCCGTCCGCAAAATGGCGCGCATCTCGAATGGCATCATGGCCGCGGTTGGATCCAACAGGCGTGCGAGCATTTCTTTTTCTGTATCCTCGACCGACGGCAGCCCGATGCGGTCCCCGCTGCCGCTGATGTTGCTCATGTACGACTCCCGCAACATCCGCGCCTTGAGCCGGTACCCAGCCGAACGATCAGACTGGCCCGTGACCAGATCCACGTAGGCCCGCACCAACATCCCCTCGATGGCCGCTTTCACGCGGTCCCGCGAAGTTTCGCCCACATCTTCCACAATGCGCGCCACGGCGTAATCATTCAAGGTGAGGTTGCGTGGAAAGGAGTTCGTGTTGCCATCAAGCAGGAATTTTTCAGGATACTGTTCGCCGAGATACTTGTACCACTGCGCCGAGTCCGCCAGTCGGTTGTTCTCATACAGAAAGTAGACCGCGTCACGCAGAAAATTCCGGTGGGCCTTCGCAATGTGGTCGCGATTGGACAAGTCTTCCTGCATCGCCTGCTCGTAAGCGGCGCTGACATTGGGAATGATATCGAGGTTGGGACCGAACTCGAATGACTTGGCAAAGGTATTCGCGGCCAGCCGGCCGCGCTGAAAACTAAGTTGCATGGACTGATAAATCGCCCGGCGCAGTTGAATCAAGTCGTCCGGTTTTATCTTGGTTGGGTTTTCCCGCGCTTTCTCCAGACCCAGCGCCGCCCAGTAGATGGCATGCGATTCGGGCAGTCGCCATTCCAACGGACCATAGCGCTCGTCCACTTGTTGCATGAACTTCGGGTCCATCTTGTATTTGTTGGTCAGCAACTGGGACCGCCGCCGCGCGTCGTCAGTCTGCGGATTGATCAATTCAGCCAGGTCGGGCGCCTTTTTGGCGAAAACTTCGGACATTTCCTTCAACCACTCCTGCTTGTACCGCATGTTCGCGTCGTCGAGGTTGGCCCCCATCTTGTGCTGGAAGAACCACGCCAGTTCGCGATAGATCAGCGTCTCGTTCGGGTTGAATCGCAATCCATCGTCCCGCAGCAGCGCGATGCCGCGTTGCACCCAGCGCCAGCGATCGTCAAAATCCTTGAATTTGACTGAAATATTGTAGGCCATGTTCCAGGCTTGCACGAGCCAGACCTGGACGAAATGAGGTTCGAGCTTGGTGATCCAGTCTGCCAGTTGCGCCATCTCGAAGAACTTGTCCTCGTCCTGCAAATCGTTGGCGCGAATCCACAGGGCGTTGGCAATCAGCCCGCGAAACCCCCCCAGCGCCACCGTCGTGAACGCCAGGACCGGCGGCGCATTTTCCAGCGGGTCGATGCGGGTCAGGCCCAACCGCTCGCGATCAACGTTCAACGCCCGTTGTACCCGCGACACTCCGACGAGCAGGACGGCGGCAAGCAGGAGCAGGAGAATTTTCTTAAGGCGTGGATTCATTGCGTTCCCTGGGCCGTGGCCAGCTCGCGCCGGCTGAACGACCAGATGCCGACCACGGCAATGCTGCCGCCGAGCAGGAGGACAATCTGGCCGAAGGCCTTGCCCAGTTCCGTCCACGTAATGCTCCGGCCCGAGCTCAATGAATCAATCGGCGAAAAATCTTTGGCCAGATTAATCACCTGCAAGACGCCACGAAACAGCGGGATGGCGAAGGAATCCACGGGGGAACGTCCGGAGATTCCGGTTTCCTCGTCGGTCCCCATGATCGTGCCCTCTTCCACCGCGTTCGCCAGCGTGCCGCTGGAGAGCGACATCAGCAACACCGCCAGCGAAGCAAACGCCGCCACGGGAAACGAAAGAAAACTTGCCGCCGCCAAACCGAGCGTCGTCAACAGGACCATCCAGCAGAAAATGATGCCCAGCCCACGCGTGAAATTCAGCCCGAAGCCACCCTCGCGATACAACACCTCCATTCCCTCGTCGAGCGGGAAGAGCAGCGCGGTATTGTTCGGGTTGACGAATACGATCGTCAGCACGCCTTTGTCATCGAAGAGATTTGGCGGGATTTCAAGCTCGTGGAACGTATCCGGTGCGAGGCTCATCGGGACTTCGGTGCGCCACAGCTTCGTTTTTTCGGGAACGCCCACCATCCACAACGCGTCGAAGGTGCCAGATGGACTTTTCTCGGCGGCGTTGAACTTTACCCGGAGAAACAACGGTTGATCGCGGAGATAATATTTGGCGAAGCCGAGGTCAATCTGCCACGTCCGCGTGTAGCCGGGCGGCACGACCTGCACTTCGGCTTTAAGCTCTTCCTTGATCTGTCGCCGCATGGCCGCAACGTCGAGTTTCGCCCCGGTCGCTTTTGCGAGCACTTCGTCGAGGCGACGGGTGGTCGCTTCCTCCAAGTCCTTCTCGATCGTTGGCTCCCGCGCGGAACCCCGCGCGACCAGCACTTCATTGCGCAGGATCTTCTGCTCCGCTTCCGGCAGTTTCGTCGCCCGCCATTGTAACAGGGCGTAGACACTCAGACCGGAGATCGCCAGCAACGCCGCATTCAGTGACACGATGCCGAGCCACTTGCCCAGCCAGATCTGCCAGCGGGCGACCGGCTTGACCGCGATCATTTGGATCTGACACTCCTCGATGTCGCGCGCCAGCGTGCCGCACGCCAGCCAGAGCGTCGACAAACCCAGCAACGCCGTGATCGTGCTTAACGTGTAGGCCAGCAAAATTTGCGTGAAACCGCGCGCCGTGCCGTCGTCCTTGATCAAGATCGGCAAGCCCACCACCGCCGCGAGCAACAACACCGCCACAACAATGAAGAGCCGGAAGCGAAACGCGGCTTTCCAGGTCAATGCGGTGATGGCGAAAACGCGTTGCATCAGATTCTTTTCGTAGCAGCCGAGGTAACGAGGCTCAAATTTCCGTTTTGGTTCATTGGCTATCGGATATCAGCAATTGGCGATTGAAAGTAAGAGCCTCCTCACGTCGGCTGCTACGGAGTTCGGTTTCATTTCTTCGGCTTGCCCAGCAATGCCGCAAGTTTCTCGTCCGCTTTCGACAAATCTTCCGGCTTGGCTTCAGGCGTTGCCGGCTGGCTCGGCGCCGGCGAGGGTTCGGCGGGCTTGGTCATTGCTTCCAGCTTCTTTTCATCTACGGCCGGCTTCACTGCTTCAACTGTTACGGCCGCCGCCGGCGCCGCTTGCGCCACCGTAAGCCGCTCCAAAACCTTTTCCGCCGCTGGCTTCGCTTCCGCGTCGCCCCGCAAGTAGGCCGCCACCCGCGCGCCGGACTGCGCACCGCTGGTTTCCGCCGCGGCCTGCTTGGCTTTCGCCACCACGTCGAGAAAGTAGCTCTCCAGGTTTTGCGTGGGATTGTCCACGCGCACTTTGTCAGCGGCCACGTCCTTGCGAATGACGTCCAAAACCTGCGTCATCGTTTCGCGCGACAACACCGGCGTCGTGATCCGCAGCGTATCGGGTGTGGCGAGCAACTCTTTGAGGGTGCCCAGCGCCTGAACCTTTCCGCCGTAGTAAATCACCACGCGATCGCAAACGTCCTCCACATCGGAAAGCAAATGACTGCTCAGGATCACCGTCTTGCCGCGCCGCGCGAGGGCCAGGATGAGATCTTTGATTTCGCGGCAGCCAATGGGGTCGAGACCGGAAGTCGGTTCGTCGAGAATCACGAGGTCGGGATCGTTGATGAGCGCCTGCGCCAAACCGATGCGGCGTTGCATGCCTTTGGAAAACTCGCCCACCGCGCGCATCCGCGTCTGGCTCAGGCCGACCATTTCCAGCAATTGCTCCGCCCGATTGTCACGCTCGCGCTTGTCGAGCTGGAAAAGGTTGCCAAAGAAATCCAGGGTCTCGCGCGAGTTGAGGTAGCGGTAGAGATACGACTCTTCCGGCAGATAACCGATGCGTGCCTTCGTTTTGACGTGCCGCGGCGAATGCCCAAAGACTTCGATGTGACCCTTGGTCGGATTCAGCAAACCAAGCAGCAACTTCACGGTCGTGGACTTGCCCGAACCGTTCGGTCCCAGCAGCCCAAACACCTCACCGCGTTTCACATCAAAGTCCACGTTGTCCACCGCCCGCGCCTTGGGCCGATTCCAGAAATCTTTGAAAACCTTCGTCAACCCGCGGACGGAGACGACAACTTCGGTGCTCGCCTGCGGATTGCGGATTGCGGATTGCGGATTTGGTTCAGCGACGGCCATAAAAGTGTGAGGGGGGATGGCGGCGGGATTGAACTAGGAAATAGTTCCCGCGTAAAGGTCCGCCATCGGGAAAACGAGATCGAAATCATTCCAATGGAGCATTCCGTCCTCAACCATGAAGCTTTTAAACTTCTTGAGATCGAGATAGGCGCGGATGGACGGATGCGGCGAAGCTTTCAGGAATGGCCCGAAGTCCACCATGCACACATGGCCATCGTTGAAACGAAGGCCGAGCTTGTAGGTTGCGACGTGACGCACGGCCTCGATCTGCACGACTTTCGGCATCCGGGTTTTCTTTTCTTCAATTGCAATCATTTAAGTTTCCTCGTGATGTTTTCCGCTGGCACCGGCCGGTGGTGAACAAAGAAGTCCACCCATTTCCGTACTATATCGGCGGCCCGCCGCGAAACAAGCAGCTCAAAGTCGCCCCGCGCCTTGCCCGTAAGCGGCCGCATCCGTTGAACCGAAACGATCCGAATTTCGGTCACCACGCCATTCACAATGATGAGTTCGGCCTTGCTCTCCCGGCCCTGATAAAATCCATGAACATGGACTGGCTCATGGTCGTTCGCATAAAAGTAAACTCGCAGGCCGAAATAGTCGTAAAGTTTCGGCATGGTTTTCCCAGCTTCACGCCATCTTTGGCCTCAATTGACCGGCGGCTTCATGTTTTGCATCGCCGCTTCCATCTTTCGCCGCAGCGGGCGCGGGTTGATAATGCTCCAATTCTTCGCCTTTGCGCACGAGGCGGGCGCTGTTGAAGATCACAATCAGCGACCCCACGTTGTGCAGGATGGCCGCGATGATCGGATTCAAATAGCCAAATGCCGCCGCCGTCAACCCGACGATGATGAACAGCACGCCGAACAGGAAATTCTGGTTGATGACCGCGCGGGTGCTGCGCGAAAGC
>JANOHH010000035.1:0-4927 GCA_031406395.1 Verrucomicrobiota bacterium
CGAGAACGGGGACCGGCTCCCGCCGAATGCAGGCGGAGTTGATGCAGGGCGGTCTGCGTTACGCCCCGAAACTTGGGTGGCTGGATACATGTGTTATGAAACCATGCCTGCGCTCGCGCCATGGTTTTCCGACTCCACGAACACTGCGTTGTTGCTTGAGCCCGGACCGGGGCGGTTGGGGCCTTATGCCGGTGGTGCCGGCATCTATCACTGCCCGGCCGACCGTTCGTACATCAAGCTGGGGGGCCAGAGTTTCGGCCGAGTCCGCAGCTATGCGATCAACGAATATGTTAACCCTGTGGACGGCATTGCGCTGAATTCTCGAGGACAAGAGGTGTACCGCCGAATAGCGGATTTCCGCAAGCTCAGGCCGGTGGACGCGATTATCTTCGTGGACGAACACGAGGATGCCATCGGAGACGGAAAATTCGAGGTCGCCTATGCAGCAGCAGGCTGGGATGAAGTGCCAACCTCTCGGCACAATGGAGCAGGAGCCTTTTCTTTCGCCGACGGGCATGTTAGTGCCAAGAAATGGCTCGACGCTCGGACCCGCATTCCTGTAAGACGAATGACCCCGCTGAATGGGGTGCCACAGCCGAACAGCCCGGATGTGCAGTGGCTCTTTGACCACGCAACGGCGTATTGGTGAAACCCGAGGGACGCCATGCGTTGTATCGGTGAGCATTTCCGGATTCCAGCGGGGAAGGCACAATTGGCTTTCACGCTGATCGAGTTGCTCGTTGTCATCGCGATCCTCGCCCTCCTTGCCGGCCTGTTGCTGCCAGCGTTGGTTCGTGCGAAGGAGCGGGCCCAAACTGCAGTCTGCCTGAGCAACCTGCGCCAACTCCAAATGGCCTGGCTCGCTTATGTGACGGACAACAGCGAACGGCTTCCACCGAACGCGACCGGAGTGCAGGCCGGCCGTGCGACCAATGAGCCGGCCTGGGTTGCGGGCGTCATGACTTATGAAAACCAGATGGCCGCCACGCCGTGGTTCTCCGATTCCACCAATACCGCCCTGCTGCTGGAGCCGGGACCGGGCCGGCTTGGACCTTACGCTGGCGGGGCGGGCATCTACCACTGTCCGGCGGACCGCTCGTATATCATCCTAAGTGGACAGCCGCATGATCGCGTGCGCAGCTACTCGATGAATCAATACATCAACCCGATGGACGCCATCACACTCGTTCCGGGAGCCGTGGAGGTGTATCGCCGGATGGCGGATTTCAAGAAACTGCGTCCGGTGGATGCCTTCGTGTTCGTCCATGAGCACGAGGACAGCCTCACGGCGGCGAGGTTCATGATGGCTGGTCCAGTTGGATGGTGGGCAGCCTTTCCCACCGCTCGCCACAGTGGCGGCGGGACGTTCTCGTTTGCGGACGGCCATGCCAGCAGCCGGAAGTGGTTGGACGCCCGCACGCGCGTGCCGGTGAGGCGGACCTACCAATACGGCGCCATGCAGTTCAACAACCGCGACATTGAGTGGGTGTTGAACCACGCGACAGCGCCGTAGTGATGGGCCCAAGACAATGCGCTGTCTCCGTCCAAGAATACGGATACCAGAACAAAGCGCGGAAGCGGCCTTCACTTTAACAGCATGCAGGAAATGCCAATCGACAGTAGCCGCCGACGTAAGGAGGTGGACTCCTTGCGCCGCTGGCTCCATCCGCCTCCTCACGTCGGCGGCTACCATGCTTATGTCAGCCACGATACGAGCCCGGCCAGGGCGATGAACAGAGTGAAAATAATGGTCAAGGTCGTGCCGATACGCGCGCAAACTGAGCCCCAGAAAAGGTAACGTCGCGCGGGATTCCAGAGCGCGCCGCTACGGCGTTTGATGCGGTTGCTGCATGGAAATGGACTCTGAGCGGAGCTGGATTGCGGGGCATCGAGTTTGCCAGGGTTGAGTCCGTCGGGCGCGGGGAGTGGTGGTGTCATAGGTGATGGGCGGAATCATGATCCGCCAAGAGATGGGACAAGGCTGTGACCCATTTGTCACGAGAATCCGGGTGGATTCGGGGGAGGTCAGCGCAGTGGCTTGTGGCTGCGGCGGCGTCCAAACGCTGAACAACCATCAAGCCGGGCGGTTGAGTTCTGGCAATAACCTAATGTCGTAAACGAGGTGCCATTGTTTTTTGAAATAAGCATTGTTGACAACAAATCCTCGTGGTGGGATAAACGAACCAATGGCAGATTCCTGCCCCACAGGCTTGTCGTTTAACTTGCGAGGTATGGACCTGCTCCATGGATTATGACGACAACTCGTAGAGCCCCGTTGTCCCGGTGTTTAGAGCTCTGGAGGCTCGAAATGAGGACTCTCATTAAGTACTCGCTGCTCGTGGGTTTATTTTCCATTACCTCATCATGTTCGCGGGAATCGCACACGCCAACAATACCGATGAGCTTCAACAAATCGGCTGAAGAACTCAACGCAACCGTTGTTGTCGCAACTTTGGATGCACCGATTCCCAATGGCAAAAACGCGATCTGGTGTGCGTCGTTTCAGGCGGCCTGGAAGGCTTTGGAGGAATTGGCTGGTGAGTCAATCGCTTTTGAGGAATTTCCTGATGTTGCCAAATACTTGAATGATGCAATGGACCCGCGGCCGCACGTCCCTCAAGGTTCTCTCTATGCTGTGGCCGGTTGGAACCAGAATGGCATCATCAACCAAATCCAGAACGACCTGAAACAGCGATTTCCCGGCAAGACCCCGCCCGCTTTTTCTGGAATCTTGCCGGACTCACTCGTCGCCTATGCCTATCTGGAAGCGAATGTGAAATTCTCTCTGCCCTACGACCAGAATCGGCGACCACTGGTTTTCACGGAGAGTGGCGGAAACAAAGTTGAGGTCGAATCTTTTGGCCTCTCAGCAGCGAACCACAACGGAGAGTACAAACTGTGGAACCAACCACATGTGCTGTTTCGCAAGGGGGAGGCGAGAGAAGACAATTTAGAGTTCGCGATTGATTTGTGTTCCAATTCCTATCCGAGCCAGATCGTGGTTGCCAGGATTGCCCGCGAACCGACGCTTGCAGCCGCAGTCGGCCGGGTTGAGAGGGAGATCACAGAAATGCCACATGTGATTGAGGAAGAGGCTGCAAGATCAGGTTGGTACTCGGCAGAGCGTCTTCACAGAATCGAGTCCACAGACGCCTTGCTCGTACCGGATTTCCATTGGGCGCTTTCGCATCATTTTACCGAGCTCGAAAGAAAAGTCTTTTTGAATCAACGACTGAAGGGACAACGTATGGACATCGCCCAGCAGGACATCCTTTTTCGGTTGGAGAAAAGCGGAGCTGCCCTTAAATCAGAATCAAAGTCGTATGCGGCGGGGATACCCACAGACTTCTTCCTCGACCGCCCATTTCTCGTTTACCTGAAGAAGCGTGGCTCGGAAATGCCTTACTTCGTAATGTGGGTGGACAACGCTGAACTCATGCGCTTGTGGCAAATCCCCCAAAGTTTCTCCCCGAACAACGAACCCGCCATCCAATAACCCCGTCCAGGCGCGGGGTTGCCTGCTTATTTCACGAACGGCAACGCCACGATGGTCGCCGCGCGTTCGCTGTCGCCGGTTCGCAGAAGCAACTCAGTGCCAACCGCGTTCGCTTCGCGTCGCACGTAGCCCAACGCGATGGTCGCGTTGAGGGGGGGCGAGTGCATGGCGCTCGTGATGTGGCCGACTTCCTTGCCCGCGTGGAAAAGCTTGTCGCCTTTCGCCGGCAGAGTCTGCGGTTCCTCCGCCAGCCGCAGGCCGCGCAGTTCGCGGTTCACGTGGCCGATGCTGTGGATGCGGTTAATGACTTCCTGCCCGATGTAGCAACCTTTGTGGTAACTCACGGCGCGCGCTTCGATGCCGCACTCCAGCGGAAGGTTCGTTTCGTCCATGTCCGCGCCAAAGCGCGGGATGCCTGCCTCAATGCGCGCGATTTCGAAAGCCGTCCAGCCACAGGCACAGCCACCGACGGATTTCGCAGCGGCGATGAGTTTGTCGGCCACGGCGCCGAGGGAGGCGGTGGGGACGAAGAGGTCGAAGCCGACGTTCGTAACCGCCGTCGTGAGGAGAACTCCACCAACCGAAAAGTTGGAGCATCGGCCCCATGAACCTCCTTTTCGCAAGTCGTTGGAATTCAACCCTGCTTGCGGGAGGTTCATGGATAGGCGGAGGGCCGCTGGTGGCGTTGCTATCTCCGCCTCCTCACGTCGTCGGCTACCACCGTCGAGGCGCGGTTGGTTCATCAGGTAAATTTCTCCCAGGGTGGCGTCCGTGGTCTTTACGAAGTCGAACTCCCGGGTCGGGATTTCCGTGAACAAACCCAGGGCGCGCATGACGGCTTCCGCTTGTGGCCCTTGCACGCTCAGCAAGCCGTAGTGCGGCGCGACATCCACCACTTGCACGTCATCCGCGACAAGGTATTTCTCCAGTCGCGCGGTAACGGTCGCGGTGAGGCTTGGCTCGAAATCGAGGAGCAACTCGTCGGGCAGAGCGAACACATTCAGGTCGCTCTGCATTTTACCCTTGGCCGTGACGAGCGCGGCGTAGCAGCCCTCGCCGGGGCGCAGGCGTTTCACGTCGTTCGTGATCTGGCCGTGGAGAAACCGCACGCGATCCGCGCCGGTGAGACACAGTCGGCCGCGAAAACTCAAGTCGAGCACGCCAGCGGTCTCGCGTAACGCGGCATGTTCGGCCAGCGCGTCACCGTAATCGGCCACGATCTCGGCGCCGTTGAGGGACGCGAAGCTGCCGCCGAGGCTCTGGTGGAATTCGTGCAGGGGTAATGAAGTGGATGGGTTCACATTAAATGTTCGGACGCAACGCGCCCACTTTGAACCCGATCTCCGCAGTTGGTCGGGTCATCGCGCTGCGATGACCCTACCACCGTTGCGTAAACCACCATTTTGGAGTTCGGGTTTAAATGTAGGAGCC
>JANOHH010000061.1:0-2708 GCA_031406395.1 Verrucomicrobiota bacterium
CTTCGAGTTGTAAGTAGCCCTTGAACAAGCGGGTAAAGCGGAATTGCTGCACGTTGTGCGCAGCGTCAAACCTGACGACATGTTCGCCATCCAAAAGCAATGGTTCTGGCCGTCGAACTTCGTCGTGGCCGCCAGCGGCGACTTTGATCGAGCCGCGATGGTGACGAAGCTGGACGCCCTCTTCGCCAACTGGCCGTGGACCGGCACGCCACCGCCGCCCATCCCCACGAATATCTCCATGGCCCCCGCCGGCGTGTATCTGGTGGACAAGGACGTGAACCAGGGCCGCGTGGAGTTGCTGCTCCCCGGCATCATGCGGGACAACCCGGATTATTTCTCCCTCATCATCATGAACGACATTCTGGGCGGCGGCGGGTTCACCTCCCGGATCGTGAACCGTGTGCGCTCCGAGGAAGGCTTGGCGTACTCGGCCTCCTCCAGCTTCCCGGGCGGTGTCTATTTTGCGTATGCCTTCACGGCGGGTTTTCAATCCAAGTCCCGCTCCGTGGCCTATGCAACTTCCATCGTCATTGAAGAGATGAAGCGCATCGCCGCCGAACCGGTCACGCCCGAAGAACTGGAAAACGCCAAGAAAGGTTTCATCGACCGCATCCCCCGAAGCTTCGCGAGCAAGGCCCAGGTCGCGGGCGTACTGGCCGCCGAAGAATTCACCGGGCGTTACCGGACCGATCCGGATTACTGGCAGCAAGTCGTGCCCCGCATCAGCGCGGTGACCCGCGAGGACGTTCAGCGCGTGGCGAAAAAATATCTGACCCCGGATCGGCTCGTGATTCTCGGCGTCGGCCAGAAGGAGGAAATTCTCAAAGGCGACCCGAGCCATCCGGTCGCGTTCACCAATCTGGTGGGTGGCAAATTCACCCAACTGCCGTTGCGCGATCCGCTGACGATGAAGCCCCTGCCGCTCAGCACTGCCGCGCCGGCGAAGTGACTCCTCACACGCCGCGGGAATTCAACGCCAAGGCGCAAAGGTGCGAAGGCGCGACCGAAGTGGAGCGCGACCGGTCCCCGGTCGCAGCGGGTGGTCGGCGGGGAATTCGTCCGAGCTTCTGGAGGTCTCCGTGCCAGCGAAGCGCTGCGGGCGAGGGACCGCCCGCGCTCCGGGAAAATCTTCGCAGGCCCAGACGATGTTGGGAGATAGCACGGCAAAGGTGTGAAGGCGCAAAGTAGAATAGCGAGATCGGAACGTGGGCGGCGGGCAACTTGAGTCTCACCAAACGGTGACGCTCGAGACGACCAACAAAGGTTCTCAAAACCCTCGCGCCTCTGCACCTTTGCGGCTTTGCGTTAAAAGGCTTCTGCCTGTTCTCGGATAAGAGCGAGACGAGCGGCGTGGTCAGAGGAATGTGGATCAGGGGAATGGGACAAGCCCGTGAGTTTTATTCCTCTGACCTCGATTCCCCTGACCTTGGCCCCGGCAGTTTCGGCTTGGGTTGCGGCTTTGCTTCTTGGTGTCTTTGCGTTGATCGCGGTTCCTCGGTCTCGGCCGTGCCCCGATTTTCTCTGCCAGTAGCCATATTCGGCTTTGAATTTCCCCGGCTTGTGCTTCAATCCCGGTCGCAAAACCCGTCATGAACCACTACCGAACTTTTTTGTCCTTGGCCCTTTGGACCACTCTTCTGGTGTCGTCTTTGCCGGCCCAACCTTCAAATCAACCCTGCCGCGTCCTCGATCTCGACGGCAACGGCAGCTACGTCGAGTTGCCGGTGAATATTTTCACCAACCTGAGCGAAGCGACCATCGAAGGCTGGGTGAAGTGGGATTCGACCGGCATGTGGCCGCGCTTTTGGAATTTTGGCGATAATCGTCGCAGTCTGGATTTGGGCCTCGTCGCATCCGGCACCGACCTGGCTTTCGGTTTTCACCGCGGACCGGACGACATGGGCGGCTTCCAGGTGCTCAATCTCACCAAGCTCGGCGAGTGGTATCACCTCGCGGCAGTGACCGGCAAGGGCGGCATGAAGCTCTACCTCAACGGCGTGCTCGTCGGCGAGCAAAACCGCGCCGGCAGCTTCGACACCATCCAGGGAAGCAAGGGGCGTTTTTGCATCGGCCAAAACACTTGGGATGCTTCGGAGGACAGACACAAGGATGCAAAGTGTCAAATAGCCGAGTTTCGCGTCTGGAGTGTCGCCCGCACCGCGGAGCAAATTCGCGCCAACCTGAACCAGACCTTGACCGGTTCGGAGCCGGGCCTGTTTGGCCTCTGGAATTTCGCGAACGTGGAGGATGGCGTGGTGAAGGATTCCGGGCCGCAGGGTTTCCACGGCAAGCTGATGGGCAACGCCCGTACGGCCACGGCCCAACTCCCGGTCGTGCCCGAGTTCACTCGGCCGGCGAAGGTGCTCGATCTGGACGGCAACGGCAGCTACGTGGAACTGCCCTCCAACATCTTCAATGATTTCAAGGAAGCAACCGTGGAAGGATGGTTCAAGTGGGACAGTTCGCAGCCGACCGGGACGGTCTATGATTATGGCAGAGACGGTCAGGAGATGGTGATCGGGCAAACCCAGCCCGATGCCACTCTCCGCTTCGATGTCCAGGATAGGCCTTTCTGGCGGCGTGTTGCTGGAAGTGATCTGCTGCGTAGCCATGAATGGTGTCATATCGCGGCCGTGTCTGGTCCCCAAGGAAAGCGTCTCTATTTCAACGGAACTTTGGTCGGCAAGGACGACACTTCGCCGGAGAGC
>JANOHH010000412.1:0-6134 GCA_031406395.1 Verrucomicrobiota bacterium
TAGGGTCATCGCGCTGCGAAGACCCTGCCGTCGGATTGCAGTTGCAAACGAGTGACCTATTGAAGCAATGGCTGAGAAAACCATCATCATCATCGGCGCGGGCATCGCGGGACTGGCGACCGGCTGTTACGGTCGCATGAACGGTTATCGCACCCACATTCTGGAGCATCACAGCGAGCCCGGCGGCGTGGCGAAGGCGTGGAAGCATAAGGATTATCTCATTGATGGCGGCATTCATTATCTCATGGGGCATCGCCCCGGCGCGGCGTGCCACGAGATTTACCGCGAGCTGGGCATCTTTCACAACCGCACCTATCCCCGACCTGACGAACTATTGCGATTTCACCGACGAGATCAGCGGCCAACGCGTCAGCTTTACGGCGGATATGGATCAACTGGCGCGCGACTTGAAAAAACTCGCGCCGGAGGACGCGCGGGGGATTGATGATTTCATCGCCGGCGTCCGCTCCTTCCAACGCACCGACATGTTCGGCACGATGGCCGAGCCGATGGAACTGATGGGCCCGTTCGGCACGATCAAACAATTGTGGGGCTTGCGCCGGTCGCTGCGCTACCTCGGCGGGCCCTACAATCTGCCGAACAAGGAATTTGCCGATCGCTTCCAGAGCGCAGCGTTGCGGCGGTTGATGACCCATTTGTTCCTGCCGGAAGTGCCGATGTGGTTCATCCTGCTCATGCTGTCGTTGCTCGCCAACCGCCAGATGGGCCTGCTGGCCGGCAGTTGCCATGACTTCGTTGACAGCCTGGTCGAGCGTTACCGCGGTTTGGGCGGCGAAATCACTTTCAACGCCACGGTCAAGGAAATCATCGTGGAGCAGGACTGCGCCGTCGGCGTGCGGTTGAGTGACGGGACCGAACAGCTGGCTGACGTGGTAGTTTCCGCCGGCGACGGCACCAACACGATCTTCCACCTGCTGGGCGGACGTTACGTGAGCAAAGCCATCAAGGATCGCTATGATAACTGGAAACAACTTCGGCCCTTGGTCACGCTGAGCTTTGGTCTGCGCCGCGAGTTTCCGGGCGAACCGCCGTTGCGCTTTGTCCTCCTGAAAGAACCGATGACGGTCGGCAACGTGACGATTGATGGCTTCCCCATCCGCATCTTCAACTACGGCGATAAGTTTGCTCCCGCAGGTAGAACCGTCTTTCAAGTTCTGTTCATCACCGATTGGAAATTCTGGAAGGACCTGCTCCAGGATCGCGAGCGCTACGAGATCGAAAAGCAGCGCGTCTGTACCGAGGCGCTCGCCCGGTTGGAGCCGCATTATCCGGGTATCACGGCGCAGGTGGAGCTGACCGACATGGCTACTCCGCACACGACCTGGCGCTACACGTTGAATCACGAAGGTGCGTTCATGGGCTGGGCGCCCACGCCGAAAGCCTTGCGCACCCCATTCCACAAGTCGCTTCCGGGATTGGATAATTTTTATATGGCCGGCCAGTGGGTGGTGCCGGGCGGCGGAGTGCCGCCCTGCCTCTACTCGGGACGTCATGTGATCCAGATTCTGTGCAAGCGGGACAAAAAAACATTCACGGCGAGTAAAGTTTAAGTGACGCGCTCCTCCGCTTGCGAAGCCGACGTTTCTTATCAAACCCTTGCTGCTCGCAACGAAACACGACTGCCGGGCCCGGCAAGCGAACGTGTGTCATCGGTCCTCCCCACTGGCATCCCAGCAACTGGCATACGGTTAGCTAGTTGGACGGCGATGCGAAAAAACAACCCGACCCAAATTGAAAAACTGGTGGAAGATTATTATCTGCCGCTATTCCGTTTCGCCGCCCGGCTTTGCGACAGCCCGGCCAACGCGCTGGTTCTCACTCAACGCACGTTTCGGCTGGCGTTCGACCGAAGCCGCAACCTGCCGGTGCCAAACAATCGCCGCGCCTGGCTGTTTGCGATCTTGTTCGCCAAGTTCCTGGAAGGCCGCCAGCGAGGCCTCCGCAGCTAGCGTCGCGTTACCTCGTCGCTACGGGTGTGCATGGGTGACAACTCAAGAAACCGCATTGGAATCTCGACGCGCGCCCGGAGAGTGTTGGATCGAAAGGTTCAATCCGGCCCGCTTTGGCAGCTACATCCCGAACTGGAAGAAATCGCTCATTCAACTCGAACGAGTCGAACCGGCGATGCTCCTGTTTCGCGGGTAACGCGTGATGCTGGATCGCGACTGGTCGGCGCACTAACGCGTCACCACCGGTCATCTCAACCAAGCCGTCCTGCGCATCACCGACCATTTTCCCGCCGATTTCCCGTTGCAACTCAAAGGTCAAAGCATTGCGGGGGAAGCCGATGCAACCCGAAGCAGGTGGAGGCATCGTTCGTCAGCCTTCTCTTTTGACGATCCTTCAAGCAACCGGCGTCAGTTACGAACAAGCTGCTTTGTCCATTCGTCAGCGCCGTGTCGAGGATCTCCAAACTGCGAGCAGACGCAACCGATATAGCTGAAAAACTGTTGCGGCCGCAGTGACGACGTTCGCCATTGCCCGGATACCTCCTCTGGAAGCCGGGTCAGATTCCATCGCTCAAATGCAAGCTTCACCTGATCGGCCATCTTCTTTCCGAGCGCGCGGTTTGGAACACCTGCGTCACCACTGGCGCAGGCGGAAAAAACCGGAAGCGCCGGCCGGCGAATCAGCCGCGGCGTCGAAGGTCAAATCCGAGAGGATAGGGCTGCACGGCGACCATGGCCCGGAGATGATTGCTGCGTGTTCCAGTTGAAACACGACACCGTCGCCGTCCCAGTCAATACCGACCGAACCCACCGACCGCCGCAGGTTCACGATGCGCGGCGGTGGCGCCGGCGGCTTGGTGTCCGTGACGACAAACAATGCGTCCAGCCCGTAATCCAGCGAGGGATCCGCTGGCTCAAACGCAGCCACCAGTTGCTCGTTGCGGAAGACCCGGTGGCCCAGACTGCTCAAAAGGTCGCCAGCGGACACCGTTCCCAGCCATCTGTCGTTGAAACTTTCCTCGACCGAAAACCAAATTTCACCGCTGGGCAGAATCACCATCGCGTCCAAACCAAAATCGCGGTTCGTGACCGCCGGGTGGAAGTGCGCGAGCAATTCCCGGTTCGTCCGAAACACCTGGCCGCGATCCGACAAAATATCGCCACGCCCGAGCATGAGCGCGGCATTCACCACCACGTTGCTGCTGATGGAAAAAAGAATCTCGCCCTCCGGCAGCACCTGAACGGCGTCCAGCCCGGCATCCGGCTGGGCCGCCGGTCCGCCAAACGCTGCCAGCAAATCCTGATTCCGCTTCACAATGACGCCGCGGTTTGAGAGCAAATCTCCATGGCCAATCGTCCCCAGCGCTTCGCTCCAGATATTCGATGGGATGGAAAAAAGAATTTCGCCCCGTCGCGTGACCTGCACGGCGTCCAGCCCGGGATCGGGTGCGATTGGCATGACGCCGAGCCGAGCCGTCAATTCGTGGTTGCGCTTCACCACGCGGCCCCGGTTCGAGATCAAATCGCCCGGGCTGATGACATCGGTCGGGCTGGCCCGGTTGGTGGAGGTCAGGGTTTTGCTGGTGGAAAACCACACCTCGCGCAGCGGAGCCGCGAACAAGTTCAAAGAAAACGTCTGAACCAACGTCCCATTCGTCTGCGTCAGATTGATCTGGATCAACGGCCACGGCTTTTCCACCACCCGGGTGTCGTTCGTGAAAAAGGCCGGCCGATTCGTGAAGGCGTCCCTGACCTGCAGCGCCAAGTCCATGTCCTGCAACCGCGCGAACTCCTCGAAGCGCACGTAATTCCCGTCCCCCGTGAGTCGCACTTCCCCCGCCCAACCGGGGCTCGTGGTGAAATCCACATTCCGCACGGCGTACTTGAGGTAGGGCGGCGTATCCTGAATCTGGACTAGATCGAACGTGCCGCGCAATGGCTGCATGATCGTGGGCCGGCCGCAGATCAGGCAGTCATCCGCAAAATAACTCCCGTCCAGCAAGGTATAGGTAACGACCGGGCGATGATCAGCCGGTGGCGGCGGCTCCTGCGCGACGGCGGTGAACGCCCACGCTAGTAAACTCCATAAGGACGTCGAGAAATGTTTCATGGCCGGAAAGACACCCACACTTTGCTTCATCGTCGGCGACATTTCAAGTCCGGTGACCTGTGGCGAAGACAGACGCCTACTGCCTCAATTTACTCGTCCTTGAGCTGGTTTTCGACACACCAGTCCTTGAGTTTGATGTGGCATTGGCTCGCCTGGATGTCATATTCCCCCCATGGCCAAAGCCTGTTTTCAGCATTTCCCGCTGTGGTGTCTCGTGGCACTGGCGTTGGGTCTGACGCCCAATGTGCCCGCCCAGCAAAAGCTTGCCGACGCCAAATGGGAAGTGCTGGAGGGTTGCCGCCTGATGACCAACTCCATCGCGGACGGCGACAGTTTTCACGTTCGGCACCTGGATCGCGAATATGTTTTCCGCCTCTACTTTGTGGATACGCCGGAGGGTGATGCCAGTCTCACGGAGCGCGCCAAGGATCAGGCCGCCTATTTCGGAATCTTCCCGAACGACATTCCCCGCGCGGCGAAGGCCGCATCCAAGTTCACCCGCGAAACCCTCTCCGGTTTGGACATCACGATCATCACCCGTTGGCAAAACGCGCTGGGCCGCAGCCGCCTTGCCCGTTTCTACGCTGTCGTACTGGTGAACGGCAAGAATCTGGCGGAGGAACTGGTCGCGCGCGGCCACGCTCGGATCTACGGCCTGCGCGCCAACTGGCCGGATGGACCGCGTTCCACCACCTTCATCAACAAACTCAAGAACCTTGAGCTCACCGCCCGCGAACAGAAGCGCGGAGTTTGGGACGGAGCCAAATTCCCCCGCGACACCGGCACCAGCACCGCGGCCGCAAGCGTCCGGTCAACCAACGGGCCTGCGGTCCTGGAGCTGGTGGAGATCAATAGCGCAAGCTTCGAGGAACTGCAGACGCTGCCGGGCGTCAGCTCGAAGCTTGCCGAACGCATTATGGCCCACCGGCCCTACCAAAAGTTTGACGACCTCGACCCTGTGCCCGGCATTGGTCCCGCGACGCTTATACGGCTCAAGCCGTTGATTCGGATCGAAAGCGTTCCGCCCTGAGCAACCGATTACTTCCACCCGGTTGTCCCCGGGGGAAAGGGCGGATTTCGGTTCAAATCCGAAACCAAAAAACGGCCCGATAGGATGAGTAGTGTTTTGGACTGCGGATACAAGCGCAGTGCGGCGCCGTTTTCGAAGGGGAGAGGTGGCCGTTCACTCCCGCACCGTCTTCAACCCGGTGCGAATGATGCGCTCGATGAGTTGCGGATAAGCCAGACCGGCTTTGAGCGCGGATTGCGCGAAGTCCTCGTCGGCGGCGAGAATGGGATTCGGGTTGGCTTCGATGAAATAAATCTCGTTGGCGGTCGTGACCCGCAGGTCCACCCGCGCGTAGCCATCAATGGTCAGCAGCCGGTAAATGCGTTTGCAGGTTTGTACGATGTCCTTGGCCAACGCATGATCGAGGGCTTCGGCAAACTGGTTTTGCAGCCCCCAACGTTTGCGATATTCCTCGTCCCACTTGGCGCGGTAGGTCGCGATCTTCGGTTCGTCGGGCGGGACTTCCTTGAACACCAGTTCGCGGATGGGAAAGACTTCCAGCTTATGATTGCCGAGGACGCTCACGTACAGTTCGCGCCCGGCGATGTATTCCTCGGCGATGACGTCGCAGTTGTGTGACGTGTGGATGAACTGGACGCGCTCCTTGAACTGTTCGTCCGTCTCGACGAAGGACGCCTGCGAAATGCCATAGGACGCCTCTTCCTTGAGCGGCTTCACGAGGATGGGGAACTTGAGCCGTTTCGGGCGCGCACAGCGCCGACCCCGCGGAATGACGGTGAACTGGGGCACCCGGATGCGGTGGTAGCTCAGAATCTTTTTGGAGATGCCCTTTTGCTTGCAGAGCGTCAAGCCGGTGGAGCCGCAGCCCGTGAACGGCACGCCGTGCATTTCGAGGAACGAGACGATGTTCTGGTCGAACGCCCGGTTGTTCTTGAACTGGTCGGCCAGGTTGAAGATCAGGTCCGGCGCAAAACTCTGGAGCTTCTGGCCCAACACGTCGAGATCGTCGAAAATCGCAAGATGT
>JANOHH010000139.1:0-5032 GCA_031406395.1 Verrucomicrobiota bacterium
TTTTTTCAGCCGCGACAGCGGGCAATGACATGCCTACCAGGGAGACGACACACAGAATTGCGGGGAGAATTTTCATAGTTGTTTTGATGTATGGCCGACAACGGAGCGTAACGGTTGGTGCACCCCGGAGCAAGCGCCTCCTGGGGCGCCCCCATCCGCGACGCTGAATTTCCATCTTCCATCTACCCGCCGCCATGCCTTATGCTGGAAAGATGTTCGAAACCGTTATCGCATCCATCAGCACGGCGACCCAGAAACTCACGCACCTGCGGAGGTTTCTTTGACGTCCCGGGCACGCAAAAACGCCTGAGCGAAATCGAATCGTTGATGGCGGCGGATAATTTCTGGGGCAACCGGGAGTCGGCCCAGAAGATCATTGACGAGGCCAATACCCTGCGCGGCAAGATCGAGCCCTTGTTGCAGGCCGAGAAGCAGGTCGAGGATGCCCGGGTGATGATCGAACTCGGCGAGGCTGAGCCGCCCGTCGCCCAGGCGAAGATGGAAGTGGAATTGAATCGCGACGCCACCCGGCTGATCAAGGAGTTGGATGCGCTGGAGTTGAAGGTTTTCCTCAATGGGCCGCATGACCGCAACAATTGCATTCTGAGCATCAACTCCGGGGCGGGCGGCACGGAGGCCTGCGATTGGGCCAGCATGCTCATGCGGATGTATCAACGCTGGGCGGAGTTGCGCGGCTGGGAAGTGGAAGTCGAAGACGTGCTGCCCGGCGAAGGCGCCGGCATCAAGAGCGTGACGATGTTGCTCCAGGGCGAGAACGCGTATGGATTCTGTAAAGCGGAGCGCGGGGTACATCGGCTCGTGCGGATTTCACCGTTCGACTCGAACAAGCGCCGGCATACCAGCTTCGCCAGCGTGGATGCGATCGCGCAACTGGAAGAGATGTCGTCGGAAATTGTCATCCCGCCGACGGAGTTTCGCGTGGATACCTTTCGCTCCGGTGGCAAGGGCGGGCAGAACGTGAACAAGGTGGAGACCGCTGTGCGCATCACGCACATCCCGACCGGCCTCGTGGTGGCGTCGCAGGCCCAGCGGTCCCAGCACCAGAATCGTGCCACGGCGATGACGTTGTTGCTTTCGCGGATTTACGCCCAGCGACTCGACGCGGCAAAGGCAGACATGGAGAAGTTTTACGGCGATAAAGGCAGCGTGTCGTGGGGCAACCAGATTCGCAGCTACGTGTTCCAACCGTATCGCATGGTAAAGGATTTGCGGACGGGCGTCGAAACGAGCAATGTGCAAGCCGTGATGGACGGCGACCTTGATGCGTTCGTGAATGGCTGGCTGCGGGCTGGCTGTCCGCTAAAGCGGATGCAGGGCGTGAAGGATGAGGAGGAATAACGCCCGCCGTGGGCGCTAGCGCCAGATCAAGGGCTGCCCGAGGGTTTTCAGTTCCCGGACGAAAGCACACCTTTCAAGCTTCGCGTCGTACACGTAAAGCCTGCCGGTGTCCGGGTCGAAGAAGCCGGTAATCCCACTCGGATAGGTGACGATTTTCAATCGTGACCAATCCGGCTTCGGATTTTCCCAGGCCTTGTCAGCGGCGCCGAGACAAAGCGCTAGCGAGAGCCCGAGAGCCGCGCCGCAAATAAATATCAGACCTGCCTTCGATGTTTTCATGAGCCATAGTTCCTGTCGGTTGGTTCATTTCGTTTTAAACTTTGCCCGGCCAAAGTCGAGCGGAATCGCATTGCAGGCGAGCTTTTCTGCTTTGCGCCCCCGCTGTGCTCTGGCAAATCATCTCTAGGTGAACATTCTTGAGACCATCGTTGAACAAAAGAAGCGCGAGGTCGCGCGGCTGACCGCGCGCCTCATCGCGGCCGGTGACATGCGGGACGCGATGTTGGAGCGGGGCGAGCGGCGGGATTTTCTCGCAGCCCTACGCCAACCCAGGGTGGGCAATATTGCGCTGATCGCCGAGGTGAAGAAGGCTTCGCCTTCCGCGGGAGTGATCTGCCCGAACTTCGATCCGGTGCGCATCGCCAAGGAATATGAGGCGGCGGGCGCGAGTTGTTTGTCCGTGCTGACGGATGAACAGTTTTTCCAGGGTTCGTTGGATAACCTCCGCCAAATTCGCGCCGCCGTGAAACTGCCATTGTTGCGCAAGGACTTCATCATTGATGAGCGACAAATTCTGGAGGCCATCGAATGGGGCGCGGATGCGATCCTGCTGATTGTTGCGATCCTCGATGACGCGCGGCTCAAACATTTCCACACCTTGGCAACCGAAGCAGGTCTGGCCGTATTGGTGGAAGTTCACGACGAAGCGGAACTGGATCAGGCGCTTGCCGTCGAGGCGTCCTTGATCGGCGTGAACAACCGGGATTTGAAATCGTTCAAAGTGGATCTCGCAACGACCGAGCGATTGGCGGCAAAGCTTTTCTTGTCCCGCGTCAGCCAGAACTTGCCCCTCCTGGTAGCCGAGAGCGGGATTCACACTCCAGCTGATGTTGAGCGGTTGGCGAAATGCGGCGCGAGCGCGATTCTCGTCGGTGAAAGCCTCGTGCGAACCGGAGACATCCAAGCAAAAGCCCGCGAACTTCTGGCAGGCCGATAGACGGCTGCCCGTTTTGAGAAAACAATTGCGTTGGGGATGACCCCAGCGGCACGGCGGTGTTTCCGGCACAATTATGCGCTTTCACCCGGGCGCGCATTCATGTTTAGTACACGGACGCTATGAGCAAGACCGCATTACTATTTGCCGGCCAGGGCGCGCAAAGTGTGGGCATGGGCAAGGACCTCGCTGCCGCATTCCCGTCCGCCCGCGAGTGGTTTGATCGGGCCAACGCTGTGCTGGGTTACGACCTCGCCGCCATTTGTTTCAGGGGGCCGGACGCCGAACTGACCAAGACGGAGCATGCCCAGCCGGGCATTTTCCTGGTGAGCTGGATCGCATTGCAATTGCTCCAGGAACGTGCGCCGGCGCTGAAGTTCGAGGCCACCGCGGGGTTGTCGCTCGGCGAATTCACAGCGCTGACGGCGGCGGGGGCGCTAAGTTTTGAGGACGGCTTGCGCGTGGTGCGCCAGCGGGGGCGATTCATGCAGGAAGCGTGCGATGTCACCCAGGGTGGCATGGCGGCGGTGATCGGTCTGGACGAAGCGCCCACCCGTGAAGTCTGCGCGGAAGCGGGTGTGGTGCTGGCAAATCTAAACTGCCCCGGCCAGTTGGTGATTTCCGGTGAGGCGGAAAAAATTCTCACGGCGATTGATCTGGCCAAGGCCAAAGGCGCCAGGCGCGCAATTCCCTTGCCGGTGGCCGGGGCGTATCATTCGCCGCTCATGGCGAGCGCGCAGCCAAAGCTTCAGGCTGAATTGACGAAGGTAAAATTGTCCGTGCCCGCGGTTCCGGTGGTTTCCAACGTTACCGCGGAGCCGCACACCACACCCGACCAAATTTCCGCCCGGCTCGTCGAGCAGGTCACCTCGTCGGTGTGCTGGGAAGCATCCATGCGTTATCTGCTGGCGCACGGTTTCACGCGGTTCATCGAGCTGGGACCGGGCACGGCGCTCACGGGTTTTATGAAGCGCATCGGCAAAGAGGCGCAGATGTTGAACGTGGCGGACGTGGGCAGTTTAGAGGCGACGGTGAAGATGCTTTCGCAATAGGCAAAGTTGCGGAGCTGATGCTCGGATTTCGCAATTCAGCCGTTAACCGAAAAACCGGCCCCTCGTTGGCTCGATTCCAACCCGGAGATTATCCCGCATTGCGCTCCTCATCTTAGCGGGCCACTGTCAGCGTCCGCACCTCGGGCCGTGCGGTCGATGTGCGAGAACCGCAGTGCCCTCATCCTGCCGGCTAGAATTCTCCAACCGCAGAATCAGCAGCCGACGTGAGGAGACTTCAAATCCATGGTGATTCCAGCCAAATTGGACGAATGGATACAGAGGAAACCTCACCCCAAGATCGCACTGAGCGCAAAGTGACAAGCAGCCGACAGCTTCCACGGGCCGGCTCTCCGCTCACTATTCGACTAGATGTTTTGGGTGCAAATCGCTCAATCGGTTTGGGGGCCTTTGCTTGCGGCGATTCGGGTTCAATTGATTCTTAATGGCATTGGGTCAATGCCCAGAGCTGCCTCTCCCGCCTTCGGCAGACTGCGGTGCAGCCGGCGTCGGCGGCTGCTTTTCAAACCGGCTCTTGTTCCGGCCCGATTCTCTGATACTGTTCGCGCTCCTGTGTGAATGACTTTGTGTCCTTTTGCGGGCTGAACTGAAATGTCCACCATCATCTCTGCCACTGAAATTACCGTGCGCTATGGCGAACGCGCCGTCCTGGATGCCACTACGCTCGGCATTGAAGAGGGCGACCGCATTGGGTTGGTCGGCCGCAACGGTTGTGGCAAGACGACGTTCCTCCGCATTCTCGCCGGGCTGCAAACCCCGGATATCGGCGTGGTCTCCGCGCGCCGCGATCTCGTAGTCAGTTATCTGCCACAGGATTTCATGCTTGATGCGACCAAGTCGGTGGCCGAGAACATTCGCGACGGCGCCAAGCCGGTGCTCGATCTGATCGCGGAGTTTGAATCGCTGCCGCACGACTCGAAGCGCCACGAGGAACTGGAACATCGCATTCAAGCCCTCGAAGGCTGGACGCTCGATCTGCGCATCGAGACAGCCATGTCGCATCTGAATTGTCCTGCCGGCGACCGGCGCGTTGAAACGTTGTCCGGCGGCGAGAAGCGGCGCGTGGCGATGTGTCGCGCCATTGTCTCGCTGCCCGACTTCCTGATCCTCGACGAGCCGACGAACCATCTTGATCCGGAATCCATCGATTGGGTCGCAGATTTTCTCGACGAGTTTCATGGCTCATTTCTGGTCGTCACGCATGACCGCTATTTCCTGGACCGGGTCGCGAAGCGCATGGTTGAGTTGTACGAGGGGAAGTTCTGGTCGCAGAACGGCAACTATACTGATTACCTGCTCGCCAAGGCGGAGCGTCAGGAAGCGGACGCAACCGTCGAACATAAACGCCAGATGTTTCTGAAGAAGGAACTGGCCTGGGTGCGCCAGGGCC
>JANOHH010000416.1:0-2464 GCA_031406395.1 Verrucomicrobiota bacterium
CCTCGCGCGGTGGAGGCGCGGGCCGTTTCTCCAACAACGGAGTGTCAATGTCCCCAGGAAATACGGAGCAGGCCCGGACGCCGCGCATCCGCTCCTCGGCATTGTTAGCCTGGGTCAATCCACTCATTCCGAACTTGGACATCACGTAGGCCGGACCAGACTTGGCGCTCGCCTGCTTGCCCGCCACGGAAACGACATTGACGATGGTGCCGGAACCTCGGGCGCGCATCTGCGGCAGGAACGCCTGCACACAGTAGTAAGCGCCGTGGAGATTCGTGGCGATCATCGCGTGGTAATCCGTGAGCGATAGAACTTCCAGCGAACGTTTGGGGGCATTCGTGCCCGCCGCGTTCACGAGCAATTCAACGTCGCCCAATTCGCCAAGGACGCGCTTGCCCATGTCGGCGACGGCACCGGCATTTCCGATGTCGCAGATGTGGTGCGTGATGCGTGATGCGTGAACGCCCGCAAGCTGGGTGGTTTCCTGAAGTGTCTCGGCGCGGCGCCCGACTATGGCCACGCGCCAGCCTTGGTCCGCCAGTTTCAGCACGATGGCCCGGCCCACGCCGCTCCCGGCTCCGGTGATGATAGCTGTCTTATTCATAAATTATTTCCCTTCGCGTCCTTTGCGAGAACCTTTGCGTCTTCTGCGTTAAGTCGGGGCGTTCCAAAGCTGGCCGAGTTTTTACCGCAGAGGCCGCCAAGGTTCTCGCAGAGGAACGCAGAGTCAAAGTCATAGCCCGTTTACGATCCGTTTTATTCCGTCGCGCAGGTGTTCGACGTTGAAGTTGATGATCAGGCCAAGCTTGCACCCGCTCAATTTCAGGTAGGTGATCATCTGCGCCGTGAAGACCGGGGCCAACGCCTCCACCGACTTCGGGTCAACCACCACAAGGTTCTCGATGATCAAATCCAGGCGATAGCCGACATCCAGTTTTACGTCCTCATAAATCAGCGGCATTGGCTTCTGCCGTTCGAAGCGAAGTCCGGCCTTGCTCAACTCGTACGCCAGGCAAGCCTCGTAAGCCGATTCCAGCAAGCCCGGTCCAAGATGCGTGTGCACCTTCATGGCGCACCCAATGATGATCTTGGATATTTCGCTCTCGTGCATAACCTCTGTGTCCTCTGCGCCAACCTTTGCGTTCTCTGCGTTTAAGCCGGGGCCTTGCCCAGCTCCACCCACTGCCGCGTCTCGGCCGATTGCCCGGCGGCATCCATCACCGCCTGCGCGCGGGCGCCGTCGTGGAAGCTGGGATTGCAGGGACGCTGATTGCGAATCGCGTCCACGAATTCCCACGCCTGATCGTAACGGAAAGTCACGAGCGGATCGCCTTGCGTCGGATCACGCGGGGCACCGGGCAATTTCCAAAACTCACGCGGAATCTCAATTGTCTCCATGCCGGGACCGCCGATTTTGCCGGTTTGCAATTTGTTCCAATCACCCGTGATGAAAACAAACGAGCGCTCGCTGCCGTTGATTTCCACATAGTCGAGGCTGCGCCAGCTCTCGTTGCGACCACTTGCGAGTTTGCTGCTTTCCAGGACGCCCGTCGCACCGTTTTTGAATTCCGCCAGCAGGGCAACCCAATCGTCGAGATCATTCGCTTGGCCGCCGCGCACGGGATGCCACTGTTTCAAGTTGGCCACCAGCCGTTGCATCGGACCGACCAGCAGATGTGCGAAGTCAATGCGATGGCTGAGCATGTCGCCAAGTTCGCCGGTGCCGGCGAGTTGCTTGACCTGCCGCCAACCGACACTGCGCGTGCCCCAGTCCTGCAAACGACAGGATCGAAAGTGATAAGGCTGGCCCAGATCGCCGCGTTGCACGAGATGCGCCAGGTAGCGCATGGCCGGCACAAAACGGTAGGTGAACGCACTCATGTGCCGCACCCCCGCACGATCGGCGGCGGTGGCCATGGCCTGGGCATTTGCGTAGTTCAAGGCGAGCGGCTTCTCGCACAGGACGTGTTTGCCGTGGGCGATGGCGTCCGACGCGATTTGTGCGTGGGTAAAATTCGGCGTGGCAATGATGACGGCGTGGACGTCATCGCGCTGCACGATGTCCTCGTGGCGGGTGGAAGTCATCGCAACGCCGGTTTGCTGGCGCGCGCGGTCCAGCGTGGCGTCGTCGGCGTCGCAGAGCGCGACCACCTTTACGTCCGGACACAAGGCCAGCCCGGGCAAATGATTTTGCAACGTGATGTTGCCGCAACCAATGAGAGCGACGTTGATGACGTTTGGTGACGGCATGATGCGATGAGTATGGCGTGCCCGAGCGCCGAGGCAAGCGCGTTGGTAGAAGCGACGCCTCGTCGCTTGGAGAGGGCGGCGACGCCATCGTCGCCGGCCTGCTGGCGTCAAACGGTTTTTGAGGTAGGCGGGCGGGCGGATGCGCCGGGGGCGGCGCAGTCACCCGACGGCGACGAGGCGCCGCCGCTACCATGCCTGGCCCTGACCGCACCAT
>JANOHH010000190.1:0-6067 GCA_031406395.1 Verrucomicrobiota bacterium
CCGGGTCGGGCAGCAGCGCGGCGGTGACGGTTTCAGCGGGTTCAACGACCAGTTCGTTGGTCGGAAAAATTTGCAGGTGAATGCCGGTCACGCCACTGTTGAAAAACACGTTGGTGACAAACGGCGGGTAATCTACGCCATAGCTGGCAGTGCCGCCGACGGCCAGACGCGCGGTGAATTCGTGGTTGGGATTCCCGCCACGCACCACCGTGAAGACCCCGGGTTGCTGACTGCCCTCAGCGACCTTGGCCGGCTCCGCCACGATGCTTACCAAGGGTTCGTCGTCCATGATCGTCACCGTCCCGCTAGTGGGCGAGCCAAGGGTGTAGGCGGGATCGCTTTGCAAAGTAAGCGTGAGCGTTTCCGGGCCTTCCACCAGTGAATCGTCCAATGGAATGATTGGGAGTTTGGCAGTGAGACTGCCGGCGGAAATGACAAATGAATTGGCAATGGTTGCGTAATCCGCGCCGTTGCCCGCCGGGCCGGTAATCGTGTAGAAAACCTGGAGGGGGGTGTTGGTGGTGCCGAAGCGCGTGAAGGTGAAGTCGCCCGGATTCGTTCCGGGTTCGGCGGCCTCGAAGTCGCTCGCGTCAAACCAGACCCGCTGATCGTTGTCCTGAATCGTTACGGTGGCGGTCGAGGGATATACCACGCGATACGTGTCGTTCACGTTCAAGGACGCGATCGCTGTTTCCTCGCCTTCGATGAGGCTGTCGTCCACCGCCGTCACCGGCAACGTCACGAAGGCCTGTCCAATTGGAATCGTAATCGAATTTGAAAGTGAGACGTAATCTGCGCCGTTCCCTGCCGTACCGGTGAGCGAGAACGCCAATGTCAACGCGCTGACGGTCGAGCCGGTGCGAGTGAACACAAATGCCCCGCCCGTGCCGCCTTCCACGGCGGACGGCTGGTTTGTAGAGGTGACAGCTGCATCGGGCAGCGTATCGGGATCATTATCAAAAAGGGTGACGGTGGCGACGTTGGGCGAAACGATTTTAGCCGTCGGCGCGGTGAGGAGGGTCAACCGCACGGTTTCGGCCGGCTCGACGGTTTGGTCGTTCGTCGGCACCACGGGCAGGTCCACGAAGGTCACGCCCGCGGGGATCGTCACCGAAGGGGCGATGGGGGCATAGTCAGCCGGTGCACTGGCGGTGCCCGTCAATTCGAAGTTTACCTGCAACGCGGCATTCGTCGCGCCGCTGCGGGAAATTCGGAAGTTGCCGGGCGAGCCGTTCTCGGACGCGCTGGCCGCAGTGGCCACCACGCTCACCGACGCGGTATCGTCGTCCCGGATCGTGTAGGTGTGAATCTTGATACCATCGAGTGTCGCGCCGACGGGATTGAAGAGCGCGAGGCGGATGGTTTCGTTCGGCTCGATCAGGGTGTCGTTGATGATTGTCAGGGGAATTGACTTGGCGCGGTTAGTGGGATCCAAAGTCAACGTCCCAGGCTTCAATGTAAAATCGTTACTCGTTGCCGTCCCACCGATGACAACGTAGTCCACGGTGATCGGCAACGAAGATGTCGTGCTGAGCGAGACGCTGATGCCGGGCGACTTGTTCTCGTCATCGCTGGACGTGCTGAAGCTGAAGCCGACCGCCGGCACGTTGCTCGGGTCGTCGTCCGCGATCTGGACCCAGGCCGGACCCGAGTCGACGTTGTAATTCGTGCTGGGCAAAACCGTGATAATGACGAACTCGTTGAGTTCCTGGTGCAAGTCATCAAATGCAATCAAATCGAAGCTCACCGAGCTGACCCCGTTGGGGATCACGACCGGATTGTCGAGCGGCACGTAATCCGCGCCGCTGATGGCCGTGCCACTGATCGCCAGGTTCACCGTGAGGTCGCCATTGACCACGGCGCCACGGGAGATCCGAAATCTCCCGGTGTCGTCCCCCGGCTCGGAAGCGAAGCCGTCGATGGCGGTAATGCTGACAGTTGCTTTCTCGTCATCGTGAATCAACAGAGTTGCGGTGCCCGGCGCGCCGATGTTGTAGGCAAGGTTGGTCGTGAGTGTGAGCACGACGGATTCATCACCTTCAAGCAGCGCATCGTCCAACGGAGCGAGCGTGATATCCGCGGATGTCGCGCCGGCGGGAATGATGACCGACCCGCTCTGTGGGACGAAGTCGCTGCCGCTGGTGGCCGTGCCATTTACCGTGTAAAAGACCGGTAAATTGGCGGTCAAATCGCCCTCACGTTTGACGGTGAATATTCCGAGGGAAGACGGCTCAGCCGCGTCGGTGCCGGTGGGAAAGATGGTTACGGTCAAAAAGTCATCGTCGGTGATTCTGATGTCCGCGGCCAAACCGGTGACGGTGTAGGCGGCATTGGGCGTGATCGCAACCGAGACGGTCTCCTCCGGCTCCAGGAATTTGTCGTCGCGCATTAGAAATTGAACCGTCGCGGTCTCGCTTCCGGCCGGAAGGATGACAACCCCCACCAGCGAACTGTAGTCAGTGCCGGGGGTCGCCGCGCCGCCGACGGAATAGAAAACCGTCAGAGCGTTTTGCGTGCTGCCTTTGCGCGTGAACAGAAACGTGCCGCGATCCATGCCGTTCTCGGGAATCGTGGGCGTCACCGCGGCGACCGAGACCGCCGGCACGCTCGCGGTGTCGTCGTCCAGAATCGTGACCGTGGCCGCGCCGGGCGCCGCGACGACATACGCGAGATCGTCAACCAGCGTCAGCGCAAAAGTTTCGGCCGGTTCGCCGGTGCTGTCGTTGAGCACCTGGAAGGCGTGCGTGACACTTTGCGTTCCCGCGGGAATGATGACGGTGTTGGTGGTGAGCGCGTTCAACGCCGGGCTCAGCGTGAAATCACTGCCGAGATTGGCCGTGCCGGACAGGTAAACGATCACGGCCAGATCATTCGTGATCTCGCCGGTACGCGTAAGGGTGAAAGTCTGCCGGGTGTTGTTGGTTTCGGAAACGGTGTTGGTGCTCGCCACGACCCGTACGGTCGGCAGTGCGGTGGCAAAGAAATCCACGCGCGTCAGATTGGAACTGACGTTTAATGGATTCTGCCAATTGATCGGCTCGAACGTGTAGCCGTTCTTGTTCGCTTCGAGTTCATAGTCGCCGTTCAAACCGGTGATGACGAAAACGCCGTCGCTGTCCGTGTAGCCGACGACGTAACCCGTGGTGTTCGTGTTGCCGTTGTCCACGCGCACGCCCTCGATCGGATCGTCGTTGGCAGCCAGCACAATTCCCGTGATGCGAAAACCCGACGGCTGGCCAACCCGGACAATCGTATTAACGCTCGCGCGGCCCCCTCGCAAGTCGCTGACTTCGCAACGAACCGTGTGTTCGCCCGGCTGGGACCAACTCTTGAACGCCCACGGCTGATTGTTCGTGGAAAAGGTACCGTCGTCGAACGTCCACGCGTAGGCCAGCGGATCGCCATCCAGGTCCTCGGCCGTTGCGTGAAAATGAACGAGTTGCCCCGGCGTCGCATTCGTGGGCACCACCTCTACGCTCAGAAACGGCGGCCAATTGTTCGGCGGAGTACCGAGATTGATCTGCACGTCGATCCACGGATCCGGGCCGGTCGCGCCCCGCGCCAGCGGGGTGATGTGAACGCCCGCGGCCGGATCGCTGAACGTGCGGCCGATGACCACTGCTGAGTCGTCACGGCTCAACGTCCCGGGCGTCGTATCGAGCAGATGTGTGCCGCCTTTGCTTTGTTCCCACGGCGACCAATTCAACAGCACGCCGAATTGCAACCATGGATTGCCCGTAAATTTCTGGCGAAACTCGACCCAATAATCGCGTTCGTAATCCTTGACCACTTTCGCCGCGTAAAACCGGCCTTCCACCCGCTTGGCCGCATCGAACGGATAGATCCGGTAGGTCCCGTTGCTCGACGCGTAATGAACCGCTGGATCGGGCAGCCAGTTGAGAATATTTTTGTGCGGCGCGTTGAACTGATTGTTCCCCGCCCCCGCCGCCCCCATCGTGTCGAAGATATTCCCGTATTCCAGGTTCGTGCCCACGCCGATGACGCTGCTGTTCGTGGCGATCCAGTAATTCGCGTGCCAGAGACCGTAGTTGTGGCCGAGTTCGTGCGCCGTCACGCCCGGGCCAGTACTTTGCAGCCAGACGCTTTTCCCTCCCACCGCGCCCAGCCCGCCCCAATCAAAATCCGGCACGGAGGTGTGCGCGACGATGTCGAGCGGGTAATTCGCGGTCTCGAAACCCGCCCTTCGCGCCGCTTCCCGCGCATGGCCAATCAACGCTCCCGGCCCGGCGGTGCTATACCAACTTTTCGTTTCCGGCAGCGTCAACAGCGGCGTCACAATCGTGGAAAGCGACGTCACGTCATACGAACCTTCCGTGTAGAACCCATTGACGTCGTCCATCACGCGGTACGCTTGCGCTTCGGAAATGGGCTCGGTCAGGTCGTCGGGAAAATTGACACGCATGTAGAGTACGTTTTTCGCGCCGTGGGTCCAGGCATCATTCGCGGCGGTGGCGAGACTGCCGTAGCCGCCGTTGGCCCCGCTTTCCGCCAGCAGCAACCTCCGGTTCACCAACTGGGCATGATCCCCTGCACAGAAATATTTCACCTCGCCGCCAATGTCCGCCGCCACCGTTGGTTTTTGGAAATCTGCGGCCCGACCGGACACGCCACAAATGGCCTCCACCGATTGCCCACGCACCTTGGCCAGTGCTTCCGCCTCGCCCGGTTCCAGGATGCGGACGGGGTCGGTGTGAACCGCCAGCTTTCCCTCCAGCGCGACGCCGTGCAGGGGAATGCGGATCTGCGAAACCTGCGCCAACCGCCGGCCATAGACAAATGCCTGAAATGTTTTCCCGCCCACTTCCGCCGCGCGCGTCACGGTCGCCTTGCCGTGCTCGAAATCCGTGCCCACCAGCACCGTCAGCGCGCCCCGATCGTCCACCCATTGCTCGAAATGTCGCGCCACGTTGGGTGGCAATGAACTTCGCCATTGGAACCGTGCCGCCAGTGCCAATGCCTGCTTGGGATCGTTCTCAATCAACTCCCGCATCGCTTCGCGCCGCTTCCAAGCCAGGGCCTCGCCGTGCGCCACCCCAGCCGCCGCATCACCGGACAGAAAGCGCCCGGCCCATTGGGAGAAAGCCGCCATTGCCGCGGGCAATTCGATTGCCTTGGCGCCCGATCCCGCTTGCGCGGTGACCGATCTGGCGGGAACGACACTGGCAACGGCGGTTCCGCTGGTCGCTTCCGGAAATTTCGATCCGAGCACGCTTAACGATGGGGCATTGGTATTGGTGACCGGAGTCACCGAGAACCGCCAGCCCAGAAAAGCCGCCAAAATGAAAGCTCCGCCCACACCGAGGTAGAGCCCAATGCGTTTCATAAATTCTTTTGCGAACGGGCGTGCTAACCGGATGCCATCCACGGATAGCGCTTCAAAGTCAACTTAAATGCCGCGGCCTTCTTGTTTTGTTAGGACGCATTTTTTCATTTGGGTAGTCGCCAAGCGGTCGGGGACTGGGCGAACAAGAGCGCCTGCCAATCGGCCGAAAGACGCGCAAACCTGCGCTTCATGAAGCAGTTGATAAGATTGGAATAATGGCACTCCGGCAGAATCAGCAGCCGCGAGTCGTTCCTCGGCCCAGCCATGAAGGCGTCTCACGCTGGGAGGCGCCAAGCCGGCGCGCTCCAAGTGAGCAGCCCCAGTCATTGGCCATGGTGCGGGACGACCGAGCGGATAGGTTCGCCCAGGACGCGGGCGTTTTTGTGGGAATTATGCGCAATGACTTGCCACCCTGAAAATCCGTGCCCTGGCCCGGGTTCGGATGTTAATGGGAAATTTCCGGCCCGCGCGTTTGCTTTCATAACGTTTCCAACGCACTGGCCAGAAACTCGTAGTCCGCCGGTGAATTGTAAATCTGCGCCGAGACCCGCAGCCACCTTTGCTCCGGTTTGCCGAAGCGAAAGAGCGGCACCTCGATCCCATCGCGATCGTAGAGTGCGAGTTGTTCGGCATCAATTTTTCCGGAGGCAAGCCGGGCTTGAAAACGGGCTGGCAATGGGATAGGCTCTAGGCTCTAGGCTCTAGGCTCTAGGAAGATCCTGG
>JANOHH010000208.1:0-2081 GCA_031406395.1 Verrucomicrobiota bacterium
GCCTCCGCCATACCACTGGTCAAGGCGGCGGAAATGACGAGTGCAACCCTGCGTGCCATGGTCGGCCCGAATATCCTCTTCTGGCTGCTGCCTTGGGTCGGCGCGATCATGATGTGGTGGGACCGCCGCCTGGACGCCGACCGCCGTTTTCTGCTGACCGCGCTGCTCGTCTGCTCGCTCGCGTCCATCAGCGTGGGTTTTTATTTCCGCGAACACTACTTCATTCTGCTGCTGCCAGTACTCGCGTTGCTGATTGCCGTCGCCGTCAGCCGCAGCCTGCGCTTGCTCGGGCGGAAGCCCAGTCTCGAATTGTTTCTGGCGCTGGCGGTGCTGGTCGTCTCGGCCCTGGCTTTGGGCGCAGTGTTGATTGGCAACGGCGCGATGTGGTTCGCGCTATCGCCGAAGCGAGCGGTGGAGGAGACTTACGGTTCGACGGTGTTTGGGGATGCGCGGGAAGCGGGCGAGTTCATCCAGCGCCACGCCGCCCCGACCGCGCGCGTTGCGGTCATCGGTTCGGAGCCGGAGATTTATTTCCATGCGCACCGCCGCGCGGCCACCGGCCATATCTACGTTTACGCGCTCATGGAACGGCACCCCTATGCGGCAAAAATGCAGGAGGAGATGATTCGACAGATCGAAACCGGCCGGCCGGACTACGTGGTTTACGTGCAGAACAATCTCTCTTGGCTCGCGCAGCCCGAAAGTGAGAAAAAACTCCTCGACTGGTGGCCGGCGTATTGGGCGGCGAATCTTGAACTTGTCCGCACCATCAATACCCGCCAAGGGGCGCTTGAAATTGACGAAACCAAAACCGCCACGGAGACGCAATCGGTTCAAGCCCGCAATTACCTCCTCGTCTTCAAGCGCAAAGGCGCGCCGTGAGCGTTTTGCCCTCGGTCTGATTGTGCCGCTTGGCGTACTGGCCCTAAACTCCGCCGTCCACGATTCGGCATCTGTGCCCGTTTGCACAGCTGGGGCCAGAAACTCCCCGGACCACAACCATCGCCGTTACCGGCTTGGAACTTCAGTTGCTGGGAATGCGAAGACCGTGTTGGAGATGTCACTGATGATTGTGTAAAGCGGATGCCTTTGAGTTACAGCCCCGAAGACGACTGCGCGCCAATCATTCCCTTGCCGTTTGCACGGGCAACGTGGAGAGCGGAACGCGCTCGTTGGTTTTGGTGAAGTAATCCGCCGACCAATCGTTGGTAAATAGGATCACGGCGTTTTTGCCGAGGTCGTAGGCGAGTTTTGCGCCGGTTGGCAGCGAAAGGGCGTCGAGATCGTCTTCCTTCATGTCGGTTGGCAGCCAGCGCACGACGGTCCACGGCGCGGATTCGAGGCGCGATTCGGCGCCGTATTCGCTCGCCAACCGGAATTGCACGACTTCGAATTGCAGCGGGCCGACGGCCGCGAGCAACGGCGTTTTCAACGAAGAGTTGCGCAGGTAAAGGGCCTGAATCACACCTTCCTGCAAAAGCTGGTCGAGGCCCTGCCGGAATTGTTTGAACTTGGCCGTGTTCGGGTTGTGCAGGTGCGCGAAGGCTTCGGGCGTGAAACGCGGGATTTCCTTGTAGAGAATTGTGGGATCGGTCGTGAGCGTGTCGCCGATGCCAAAGCTGTCGTGGCCAACGAGGCCGATGACGTCGCCGGGCCAGGCTTCGTCCACCGTTTCGCGTTCGTTGCCGAACAGTTTGTGCGAACTGGACAGGCGCACTTTCTTCTCGGACCGCGAGTGATGCACGGTCATGTCGCGCTCGAATTTCCCGGAGCAGACCCGGATGAACGCGATGCGATCGCGGTGCTTCGGGTCCATGTTCGCCTGAATCTTGAAAATGAATCCGGAGAACTCGGGATTTTCCGGCGCAATCTCAATGCCGCTCATCACCCGTGATTTGGGCGCGGGCGAGTGTTTCAGAAAGCCATCGAGCAAAAGCTGCACGCCGAAATTGTTCACGCCGCTGCCGAAGAACACTGGCGTGCTTTTCCCCGCGAGCACGGCGGCATCATCGAACAATTCACCCGCGTGTTCGAGCATTTCGAGTTCTTCCACCGTTCGGTTGAACGTCGCCTCATCGAGC
>JANOHH010000289.1:0-6407 GCA_031406395.1 Verrucomicrobiota bacterium
GCGCGCGGCTCGGATGCGGCGCTGGAACAGGCGGACATCGTGTTAATGCACGACCGGCTGGAGAACTTTCTCGCGGCGTTCAGGTTAAGCCAGCGCGCCCGACGCATCATCCGGCAGAACCTGGTGATCTCGATGGGCACCGTGTTGGTGCTGGTGGGGTTTGCCCTGATCGGGAAGATCCCGTTGCCCGTTGGAGTCGTCGGTCATGAGGGCAGCACGGTGATTGTGGTGATGAACAGTCTGCGGCTATTGTTTGGTGGGAAGACCAAATCCAAATCTTCGTAGCAGCCGACGCTGAGTTGAACCGCGAAAGATGCGAACCACGAACGGTCAGTGAGGCGGCTTCGATCTCATGCCTTTGCCGAACATTCCGTTGCCGGTTCCGGTTTCCCGCGGCAAGGGCAAGGGAATGTTTGGCAGGGGGATGCAGGCTGAACGCTGAACTAATGAATTGCGAACGGCCAGACTTCGAGGAATGGCTGGTGGAGGCGAGGTTTCTGAAAAAATCGACAACATGGGCCAGTTTAGGGTTCCAATGTGAAACTTAAAGCGCGCTTTGGAATGCGCTCGGAGGGTGCGGGATCGAAAGCCGGTTTGCTGGAGGAATGGACGAAGAACGGATCGGGTCGCTCTACCAGGTGCAGGCAGTCCAGGCGGGTTCAGTTCACCAACACGGTCACATGGCCAGTTTCTGACACCGTACCATCGGACACAGTGTAGTCAAAGCCCGCAGTGCCAGTGAAATCTGTGGCGGGCGTAAAGGTGATGGTCGTTCCCACCAAGGCGACGCCGCCGTTGACCGGGTTCGATACCGCAGTGATGCTCAAGGTGCTGTCCACATCCATATCGTTTACCAGATAAACACTGGTCGCCCGAACCAGGCTGGTGTTCAGGCTGGTGCTGTCGAAGTCATCCACAAGAATTGGCGGATCGTTGACTGGCGTTACGCTCACGGTCACATGCCCTATATCCGTCAATGATCCGTCGGACACGGTGTAGTCGTAGCCAGCCGTGCCGGAAAAGTCGGCGGCGGGTGTGAATGTGATGTTAGCGCCCGCCAACGTAACTGTGCCGTTGATGGGCGCGAAGACAGCCGTGATGGTGAGCGGGTCGCCATCCGAATCCGTGTCGTTCGCCCGGTACGAACTCGCGGCTCGGATCAGACTGGTATCCTCGGTGGTGGTATCGGTGTCATCTACGGCCACCGGCGCATGATTGGTGGGGGTGTCCGCAGTAGCTCGCACCCGATAAAACATCGGGACGCTGACTTGAATCACTCCATTGGAGCTTGCAGTGACGGCCTCAAGCCCGGTCCAGTTGGTGCGCCACGGCCCGGCCAACGACGAAGCCCATTCGACCGACGCTACGCCGCCTGCCGGAAGGTTGGAGCAAATCAACTGGCCATTCTGACTGAACGAATTGATCACCGGTGTCTGCGCAAAAGCCGCCAGCCTAACCCCCAAGAGAAAAGCGCCCAAGCTCAGTTTCAGTTTTGTGGTTGGTGTGGTCATAAGCGTTTCCTTCCGAATATTCGCAGGCAACCTGCCCGCCGGTCCCCCGCCTGTCAACCCAGTTCACTGGGTCGAAGCTGGCGCGGTCTGACGCCGCGCTTGGTCTGCGAGAAGCTGGCCAAGTTGAGGCTTTGGGACGCGCGGGTGAGCACAACCGACGGACGGGAGCGATCGTTGGTTCCGCACACCGAACCAGCGCGCGACGTGACGGGGTTGTTGGCAAATTTGGAGCAAAGACTACCGCCGCCAGACCAGAACGCTGGCTGCCTGACCGAAGGTATTGGACAAACGGCGCATCCTGCCCAGCCGGATGCGCCAAAAAATGCCTCGCGGTGGCCTTGGATTATTTCTCCTTCAAGCTGGCAATGGCCTCCGCCGCGTCTTTTTGCACGCCCGGATCAGCATGTTGCAAGAGCGGCGCGATCTCGGGAATCAGACTTTTGTTGCCCAGAACGGCCAAGGTGCGGCAGGCATCGCGAATGACATTCTTGTCACTGTTCTTGAGCAGAGGGGTGATTTCGGAAATGGCACTTTGCGCTTTCAGCCCCCGCAACGCTTTCAGCCCGTCAATGACTGCATATTTGTCAGGGCTTTTGAGCAGTTCGCAGATGCTCTTGATTTCCGCCTCGCTTACGTTGGCGTTCATGACGCCGAGGACCCGCGCGGCTTTGCGACGGACGGGCATCCTGCTGTCGGTCAGCAAGGGCTTGAGTGCCGCCTGGCATTTCGCGCTGGTCGGGTAATGTTTTTCCATTTCCTGCATCGCCCCGATGACTTCCTTTTCCTTGGCTGACGCCAGCATTGTGATCAATTCGTCCTCGGTCTTCACTTTGGCGGCCTGCACAGAACAAGTCGCCAGCGCGAAAACACCGATCACCAACCCGATCATAAAACCCCGTTTGGTCATGTTTTTCATAAGTAGTTCCTCAATTTTTCAGGCTGCCGCCGTCGGTTCCCCAAGAGCGTGAGACGCATCGGGTGATGCTAAATGTTTCGGACTCGTTTCCAACGCCAGCCTGCGGTCGCAGCCTAGCGAAGTCCGATTTCTTGTCAATTGGCTTTGCCGGCCAATCCCCTTTCGCGCCGAAGGTAATGTCCTGATTTGCGCGGTAGGGACATCGCGCTGCGATGTCCCCGCCCGTAAAGCGGGCGGAACTGGCGCTGGCTTTTCCAGCGCGGACGGCGCAGCGCGCCGTCCCTACCAATTGAGGACAGCACGTGCCGATTGGCTACTTGACTCGACTTCGAGGCGAAATAAACTGTAATCTCAGATTGAGCCTGAAAAACTCTAGTATCCGCCGTTAAACTGAAACCATGAACTCGAACTCGAATCCATTAATGAAAACCAATTCCGTTGCCAAACTCCTCGCCCTCGTTGCCCTTACTTGCGCTGCCACCAGCGCCTTCGCCGCCAGCCTCTACCCCGTCATAGTCAACGACCGCTGGGGTTTCATCGACAAGGCCGGCACTCTCGTCGTTAATCCACAATACCAGCGCGCGGACGCCTTCGCGGCGGGCTTTGCCGCCGTGCGCTTGGAGAGCCGATGGGGTTATGTTGATGCCGCGGGCAAGTTGGCCATCAATCCGCAATTCGATGCCGCCGGGGCCTTCAGCGATGGCCCGGCCGCCGTCAAGTTCGGGGGCCGGTTCGGCTACGTGGATGCCCAGGGCCGTTACACCATCAATCCGCAGTACGACGCCGCGGGTCCGTTCGCCAATGGACGCGCCGCCATCAAGCTCAAGGGCCGTCACGGTTTCATAGACAAGGGTGGAGTCGTCGCCATCAGCCCGCAATTCGACGAGGCGCTGACGTTCGCCGATGGGCTGGCCGCTGTCGAGCTGGGTGGGCGTTGGGGCTTCATTGACTTGGCCGGCAAGATCGTCATCAACCCGCAATTTGAAAAGATCGGCTCGTTTTCGGAAGGCCTCGCGGCGGTGCGCATGGGCAAACGCTGGGGCTTCATTGACAAGAACGGCAAGATCGTGGTCAATCCGCAATTCGATGATGTGGGCAGTTTCGCGAAGGGCCTGGCGCCGGCGCGCGTGGGTAAACTCTGGGGCTATGTGGACGCCGCCGGACAACTCGCCATCAATCCGCAGTTCGACGAAGCGGATGCTTTTGCCGAGGACCTGGCGCGCGTGAAAATCGCGGGCCGCTGGGGGTTCATTGACAAGAGCGGCAAGTATTCGATCAACCCGCAGTTCGACGAAGCCGATTCCTTCGCCGACGGTCTGGCGCGCGTGAAAGTTGACCGCCGTTACGGTTACGTGGACTTGACCGGTAAATACGTCTGGAATCCGACGAAATAGGTTTTGAGGGTGCCAGTTGTCGTGCGTCATGCCTTCGCATCGTGAGCCATGGACAAGAAAATTGCATTGGTCACGGGCGCGAGCCGGGGCATTGGCCGGGCCGTGGCAACGGCGCTGGCGGCGAGTGGTTGTCACGTCTTGATCAACTACCGCCGCCGCCAACCGGACGCGGAAGCAACGCTGGCGTTGGTTCAGCGCGCCGGCGGCAGCGGTGAGTTGTGCCCCTTCGATGTGGCCGACGTCACGGCCTGCGAACAAGCCGTGGCGCGTTTGCTGCAAACGCACCAACGGATTGACGTGCTCGTCAATAACGCGGGTATCCGCAGCGATTCCTTGCTCGTCTTCATGAAAGCCGAGCAATGGCAGCAAGTGCTGGCTACGAACCTTAGCAGTTTCTTCAACGTCACCCAGCCAGTCGTGAAACAGATGGCGCTCCAACGGCGGGGCCGCATCGTCACCATCGCCTCCACCGCCGGACAAACCGGGGTGGAGGGTCAGACGAATTATGCAGCGGCCAAAGCGGGCGTCATCGGTGCATCAAAATCCCTCGCGCGCGAAGTCGCCAAACGCGGCGTCACGGTCAACGTCCTCGCCCCCGGCTTCATCGAGACCGAAATGACCGCCAACTTACCGCGCAAGGAATTGCTGGCGCAAATTCCCGCCGGCCGTTTTGGCCAACCCGAGGACGTCGCGACGGCCGTGGACTTTCTGTGCTCCGATGCCGCGGGCTACATCACTGGCGCGGTGTTGAATGTGAATGGCGGGGTCTATACGTGAAAAACGCTGCCCCCACCCGAAGCCTGAGTGGAACGCGTCAGCGTCTTGGACTGCGGCAGCCCTCTGCCGCTTTCAAAGCGCCAGAGGGCTGGCGCACTCCAAAACCTCACAGAAATCCGCGTGACCCCGAGAAACTCTCGCCGTGACCATGTCCGCAAAAGATCCCCCAACCAAACATTGGTCCGGCACCGGCCAGCTCCGCGGCGGCCGCTGGGGCATCTGGTTTTTCATCACCGTACTGCGCGTGCTGGGGCTGCACCTGACCTACGCGCTGCTGGTGCCGCCCGCGCTTTATTTCACCTTCCGCTCACCCGATGTGCCGGCCACCATGGACTATCATCGGCGCATCTTCGGCCCGGCCCCCTGGTGGAAGCGGCGTTGGCTGGTCTTCCGCCATTTTTTGTCGTTTGGCCACGCCATCATTGATCGCATTGCCATCCTCGCCGGCAACACCAAACATTTTTCCTTCACCTTCGACGGGGAACATCACCTGCGTGCCGCCGTCGCCGAAGGGCACGGGGTGTTGTTGCTCACCGCCCACATTGGCAATTGGGAAGCCGCCGGGCAGTTGCTCGCCCGCATCAATGTCCCCATCAACGTCACTGGCTTTGACAAGGAAGACCCGGCCATCCGCATGCTGCTGAATCAGTCGGCGAAAGCGAACTTCAAACTCCTCCCGCTCACCGGCTCCGCCACCGATGCGATCCCGCTGGTGGCCGCGCTGCGGCGCGGCGAAATGGTCGCCATGATGGGCGACCGCGCGTATGGCAGTCCGGTCGCTGACGTTCCATTTTTTGATGGCGAGGCGGCTTTCCCCGTCGGCGCCCATGTCATGGCAGCGATTGCCGGGTCGCCGCTGGTGACGGTTTTCAGCCTGCGCGAACCGGGTGGGCATTATCATTTTTTTGGTTTTCCGCCCCAGCGTCCCGATCACCCGCCGCATCACCTGCGCAACCAGCACCTGCGTGAGTGCGCCGCCCTTTTCGCCCGCCGCCTGGAAAACATCGTCAAACGCGATCCGTTGCAGTGGTATAATTTTTTCCCGTTCTGGAATCCTCCCAAGAATACTTCAGCTGGCGTTCCGCCCTCATCCACCGCCCTCCATCCGACACCCGTACTGGCGCCAACGAGTTCCACCGCTGGTTCGAACTAAAGCCATGCTGGCCGCCATCGAAACCCTCATCCCGCACCGCGCGCCAATGCGCTTCATTGAGGCGCTGACCGATTGCACGGATACCACCGCGCGCGCCACGGCCTGTTTCTCCGCCGATCATTTCGCCGTGACGAACGGCGCCGTGCTCGAGACGGCGCTGGTCGAGTGTGTGGCCCAGACCGTTGCCGCCGCTCTGGGCCATCGGGCCGGCAAGAGCGGAAAAACCGGCGCGGCCAACCACGGCATGTTGGCCGCCGTTTCCAATTTCAAAATCCACGCACGCCCGCCGCTCGACCAGCTTCTGACCATCGAAGTGCGCGAGGTGAAACGCCTCGGCCCGATGCTGCTGATCACCGGGACGATCTCGTGCGCGGACCAGTTGATCGCTTCCGGAGAATTGTCCCTGTATGCGTGAAGGGGACGTCGCCATCGCGGGTTGCGGCGTGATTTCCGCCGTGGGCTGCGGCGTGGAATCGCTCCGGGCGGCGTTGAAGAATAATGCGAGCGGCCTGCGCGCAAACGAGCGGTTCGCCGGCTCGCGTTTCCAAACCAACGTCGTCGGCGCCGCACCGCTAACCGGACAATTTCACCCCACGTACGAAGCGCCAGCCGCCTGTAGCCGACGACTTGAGGAGGCGGATCGCCTGCAAACCGCG
>JANOHH010000291.1:0-6370 GCA_031406395.1 Verrucomicrobiota bacterium
CCCGGCGTAGCCGGAACCAAGCGATTGGGGCAGATTGGACGGTAGGGAAACCACCAAGAGCCACACGGAGTCCGAGCCGAGTTCACTGATTTCACCTCCTGCTTCCCCGCTCGCCGGACGGTTGGGCTGCTTTGACCGGGTCGGCCTCACTGGCAATTTGCTTGATGTGTGTCATCCCGCGGCTTTGGAGCGGCGGCGGCACGCGAACCCCATTCGTTGTTTGGAGCTGGGACGCTTCGCCGAGCCCCTGCGGGACGCGCTGCGGGATCCCGCCCTGGCCCGGACTCGCACCGCCGGGTTGGAAGCGGAGTTCATTCCGCGGCGGAACTTCCGCAAGGAGGACCGCATCGCCGAGAGTCTCCACCGGCGCGGGGAGCATCCCGGTCTGGTTCATGTCTTCTCCGCGATGGAGCCGTGTCCAGCCTTCCGCGCGGCTTTGGAAGACCGGGCGGGCGGATCGGTGATTCTGGAGCGCCTCACCGAACCCACACGGGACGAACAACCCCGCAGCTATCGCGGGTTCGACTACTGCGCCGCCGGCGAACTGTCGGTGTTGCTGGCCAGCCTGCGCGGAGAATCTCAGATCAGCGGATTGAGCAACCGGCTGCTGCAGCAGGGGCTCCTCGAAAAAAACGCCGGACATCTCAGCCGCGTCTTGAAACGGCGGCGACTCGACGGACTCATCAAGAAAATCGGCCGCCCTTACAAATACCACCTCACCGCCTTGGGCAGCGCGCCTTCGTCGCCGCGCTCAAACTCAAGGCGCATCTCCTCATTCCAGCCCGGATGCCGCCGACTCCAACCTCGGAGATATCCAAGCCACCTTGCGCCGCATTTTTCGGTAAGAGACTAACAAACCTCTGCCAGCAACCGTCTCTCCGCTTCCACATTGCCCAAGCCGTGACGATGCCGTATCACGCTCACACCCACAACCGGCGGATAAGCCTGATCCGCTTTCATGCGCGGTTCGACAAATTCGATCACTTCGAAAAGTAATCCGTTGGCCTTCACATAATCCAGGCCGGTCAGTTTCTGGATGTAGCGGGTCGCCCGGTCAATCAGTTTTAGGTTGCTTGGCACGACCCAGATCATGGTGTTACCCATCACGCGCCCCAACCGCACCATCGTGCAAGTCGAGAGCGTATTGAGCAGCATCTTCAAGCCCACGCGCATCACGCCGTCCAGCAGAAAATCCGTCGGCGGTACCGGCACGAGCACGCTGATGCAATCCGGATTCCATTTTCCTACAAACTCATTGACTTGGCGACACGCATCCGCGCTCCCAAGGAAAATCAAACCCGTCTTCGCGCCCGCCTGGCGCGCCGCTTCGAGTTGCAGGCGGTGAAAGCCACTTGCTAGGAGCAAGGAATCCATTTCTGCTTCTACGACCAGGGACACGGCGCTGTCACCCGCGCTGAGCGGCCGGTCCTGAATTCCGTCCCACCCGATACGGAAGCGCATCAATTCCGCATAACTGATCTTGCCGATAATCTCGACGGTGCGAGCGACTTTGTCCGCCGGCACCAGCCCACGCACGTCGTCCGCCCGCCACTCGACACAGCGGGGGATGCGTTTGCAGATGCGCTCCCACGCCGTGGGCGAATCAGGATGCGGCACGTAAAGAAACGCCCATGACTCCGTAGCCGTGGGGTCGTCAAACTTGCGGAACGGTGGCGTGCAATAAGTCGGTGAGCGTTCGGTGGTATCGGCAAGCAGATCAATGCCCACGCGGTCGGCGAAGTAATTATTTTTCCGTCCCGCGCGGTAGACGGATTCCTCCAGCGCCACCAACTGCGCGATTTGCGCGAGCATCGATGGCGCGGTCAGCGTGTGGCGAAGATTGGTGAGGTTGGCGAGGAACTGCCCGGGGAGAGTCGGCATCCCGGAAGACTGGGTGGCACTGTTCGCACTGCGCCGCGCCGGCAAAGCCGCCGGCGCTTCCAGCTCGCTCACCACGATTTCCAGAATCGTTACCAGGACGGCGAGTTGGATGCTGGTGGCCTGCATCCGCGTCGAACCGGTGATGCCCATTGGGCCGGTGGTAAGATTGATCTTCTCGATGCGCGCATCCTGAATCACCTCACGACTGCGTTGCACCAGTTCGCAGAGGACATCATCGGGATTGTTATAAACGAAATAGACTTTCGCGCCGACCTCCACACCCTGCCACGCCGTGCCGATGACAAAAGATGTTTCCCCACCCTCCGTAATCGCGAACACAACGTCCTTGCGACTCACGCCAAGGTCGCCAATCTGTTTTTTGCCAAAGCCGGTGAAATCCTCGAAGCCCTCCACCGCCTTGATCAGCGCGTAATCGCCGCCAGCCATTACCGCCAACGCACGGCTCTCCCAGTCTTCACCACTGGAGGAGACGAGGTGGGAAGTCTCTGACTTGCCGCTTGTGAGTGACTCGTCACCTCGTCTCCGACGTTGCTGCTGCCAGAAATCGCGCCAGATGGAAACGAGTTGGATACTGAGCCGCCCCGTCGAACCACACCCGGTGAAGTAAATCCTTCCGCCGCTCTTGAGCGCTGCCAGCACCGTATCTGCAATCGACCGCGCGCGACCCGACTCGGAAAACTCCCGGTACTTCCGAACCACATCTTCGTCCACGTCGAAGAGTAATTTCACTCCGGCGGCGATGTCCTTGCGTGCCACCTCACTCAGGTCGGCGGTTACGGGGTGGGAAGATTCGGTAGTCAGCGCGCCGAGCCTGAATTGGTCGGCGATCTTGAGGAATTCAGCGGAACGGTGGTCGGAGGTTTGGCTCATAGCTTCGGGGAGAACCAATACTGAGATTGGAGCGAAACGTCGAGCGTCGGATGTCAATGAGGGCGACATGATTGTGAGAGCATCGGCGACGTCGCGTCGTCTGTTAACGATTCCGCCACCACCTTTGTTGCCGGCTTCGCGAAGAGCAAACCCGTGTCTCAGGAAGTTGCTGGGGCGCGGTGGCGGTGCCGCGGCGGCAAGAGAGTCGCGCACTTGCCGGGGATGAGGATCCGCTCACGCATTCCGTAAACTTCGCACCAGAAGGCCATCCAACTCCGCTTGAAGGAAAACTGATTCCCCAGCGCGCGGCGATCGGTTGTGGCCAAAGCTCTTACCGCCACGAAATGTCCACCACCACGGGAGCCCAGGAGAGGTGCTGAACGACTTTTTGCAGCGCCACATTGGCATCCGGCACCGGGATGGAAGCGGTGTTGGTAACGCGCACTTCCTTAACTTCGGGGCAAGTTTCCAATTCTGCGAGTAAGGGCTGATGGTGACGGTAGTAATCAAACTGGGTCAGGATCATTTTTGCCGGCTTTATTTTCAACAGCGCTTCGGTTTCTTGATGGGCAGGGGACCAAACGGCGGGCCAGTCCGAGTGTATCCAAGTGATGTTCGTGCGCTGCGCAGTTTCGTAGAGGAATGCCGAAGAAACCAAGACGGTCTTTCCATCCGGCACCGAAGCCAGTTCCGCCCGCACCTGCGACAATGCCTGGGCGTAACTCACATCGCGCGCGCACGCAACTCCCCACGTCGTCAGCCCAATCGCCCGCACCGAAGCCAGCAGGGCGGCGGCCACGAACCCCGCGATCAACAAGTTGCGGGTCCTTATTGCGCTCAAGCCGCCGGCCAGAGCAGCCAGAAAACAACCCACCACGATCGGTTGGAGATAGTTTGCGATCATTATCGAATTTGCGCTTAGAATCAGCAGACTCCCGCCCACAACCACCCCCGCCACCAGTGTTCCGGTAATGGCCAGCAGCCCACCCGGCGACTTTGCCATGCACTCGCACCAGATTTTCCGCTGCGCGGCCAGCAGCACAAATATCCCGCCCACCGCGAGAATTCCCGGCACCGTCCGCCCAATCTTGATCAACTCGCTGATTTGCGGCACGCGCCAACCCGCGACGGTCGGCGTCATGCGGGCGTGTTCCAGAAAGCCTGCCCAGAAATGCGGGAAGCCAAACTTCACCAATGCGATCAGACCTGCCAGCGCTCCGACCCATGCGCCCGTGGCCGCCCACGGAAACTTGGTCTGTCCAAAAAGCACTGCGCCGCAAATCAACGCGCCCAGCCAGAGAAAATAAATACCACCGATCTGCAGGCTGGTGCAGAACGTCAGGAGCAACAGCACCGCAACCAGCCACGGAGCACTTGAAGGAAGCGCTGAACTCCGATTCGGTGCGTTGGCGGGAAACTCGCGAATCACGCCGATTCGGAGATCGACGCCCCAACCACGCACCCAGGCGTAAACCGCCAGCATTCCCAGCAAGTGCGCCACGCTGTCCGGCCGGTCGTGAAAAGTAATCGAAAACAAGAACAGTCCGGCGAGATTCACGCACCACGCGGGGATTTGCAGCCGGCGAAAAATGGCCAGCAACACGAGCTGATAAAGCCCGAACAGCACCACATGCAGCCACATCGCGGCCAGCACGCTCGTGCCAAACACGCTCATCCAACCGAGTAAAACCACTTGATATAGCGGCGGATAGGCGCAGAAGACTTCGGTGCCGGAGATGGGCAGCACCAAGGCGAGAGAGGGATTGCAGTACTTTCCGTGCAGCAGAAAATTGACGACCGGCCCGTCGTAGAAAAAAGCATCGTTGGCGGGCACCGGTTGGGTGGTGAAAAGCAACAAACCCACCTTCCAAACCAACACCAGCGCGAAAGTAATCCCGGGAATGGCGGCGAGTCGCGGCATCATGTCGCGCAAGCTTTTCAAACCACCACGGCTTGTCAACGGCTAAGGTTCTCACTAGTGTTCCACCGATTGCATGCGCCACCTGCCACCGCCCGCGAAGCTCAGATCCCGCTTGCCGTGGACCTCGACGGCACGCTCATCCGGAGCGACCTGCTCTGGGAATCGCTTGTCCGCCTGCTTCAGCGGCGTCCACTGACGGCGTTGGTCGTTCCTTTTTGGTGGCTGCAAGGACGGGCATATTTGAAACAGGAACTGGCGGCACGAGTCCAGGTGGATGCCGCCAGCCTGCCGTACAACGAAGAATTTCTGACATGGCTCAGGGAACAGAAGCGTAGCGGGCGCAAACTGATTCTCGCCACCGCCTCCGACATCGCCATGGCGCAATCCGTTGCCCAACACGTCGGTCTCTTCGACGAAGTGATGGCGAGCGACGGCAAAACCAATCTGCGCCACGCGGCGAAACGCCGCGCCTTAACCGCAAAATTCGGTGAGCGCGGTTTTGATTATGCCGGCAACTCGTCGGTGGATCTGGGGGTCTGGGCCGGCGCCCGGGAAGCCATCGTCGTCAACGGGGCTGCTGGCCTCCCCCAGCGCGCCGCACAGCAGACGAAAGTGGGAAAAGTTTTTCCGGCGAGGCCATCGGCGTTCACTGCGCTCCTCAAATCGGTCCGGCCGCACCAGTGGAGCAAAAACCTGATCGTCTTTCTGCCGGTCCTGACGGCCCACCAATTCGGCAACCCGGCGCTCGTGTGGTTGGCCGTCCAGGCATTCACGGCTTTTTGCCTGTGCGCTTCGGCGGTGTATCTCTTCAACGACCTCCTGGATCTGGAAGCGGACCGGCACCATCCCGCCAAATGCCACCGCCCGCTCGCGTCCGGCGCTCTGCCACTGTCCGCTGGCCTGGTGACCGCCCCGCTGCTGCTGCTCCTCGCGTTCGGGGTGGCGCTTGGATTGTCCCCGAATTTCCTCGCCGTCCTCCTCGGGTACTTCGCCACCGCCACCGCCTATTCCTGGCGGCTCAAGCAAATCGCGCTGCTGGATGTTTTCGTCCTGGCCGGCCTTTATACCTTGCGCCTCGTGGCGGGCCACGTAGCGACCAGCATCGCCTGGTCAACCTGGTTGCTCATGTTTTCGATGTTTATATTTTTGAGCCTCGCCTTGATGAAACGGTTTCAGGAATTGCAGTCGGTCCGCTCTCAAAATCGTCACGCCATCAAAGGCCGCGGCTACACGGCTGGTGATCTCGAACTCGTCGCCACGCTCGGCTTGGTGAGCGGATTCAGCGCCGTGCTGGTCCTGGCGCTCTACGTGAATAGCGAGCAGGTCGTGAAACTTTACACCCACCCGACGGTGCTGCTCCTTGTCTGTCCGCTGATGCTCTACTGGATCAGCCGGGTTTGGTTTGTCGCGCATCGCGGTCAGATGCACGTGGATCCCACTGCCTTCGCATTCAAGGACTGGGTGAGCTACGTGATCGCCGCGTTGACCATGGCCGTGATGTGGCTGGCCACGGGGATCTGAGATGAAAAAACATCGACCACAGAACCCCGAACGCCGCACCCCGAAAGGACCTCCGACCGACAGCTACTGCGCGTTTGAATGTTCGCGTTTGATTATTCGCTTTGCTTTTCCCAGCCACAGGTTGGGCCACAGCGGTTCGCTGGAATGTTCGCCGCC
>JANOHH010000298.1:0-8532 GCA_031406395.1 Verrucomicrobiota bacterium
TCGTCTTTCACTGCATGACCTATAACATCGTCCATCGCACGCTCTACGAATACACCGCCCCGGTAAGTGTGTCGCACCACGTTGCCCGGCTCGAACCGCGCGCCACGGCGACCCAGACCTGCGGTGAGTTCGCCCTGGAGATTTTTCCACAACCGACGCTGCGTCAGACACGGGTGGATTATTTCAAAAACCAGCTCTGCTTTTTCAGTATCCAGGAAGTTCATCAGCGCCTCGAGATTGTCACCAAAAGCCAGGTGTCGGTGAATGCATCGAAAGCCTCGGCGGAGGAATTCGCGCAGGCATGGGAGGAAGTCGGGCGATTGTTCCGTGATCCGGTGTCGCCGGAAGTCGTCGAGCCCTATCAATTCGTGTTCGATTCGCCGCAGGTGCGGGCATCGCCGGAATTGGCGGATTACGCGCGGGAGAGCTTCACGAAAGACACGGCGTTGTTGGCGGGCGCTCAGGATTTGACGCGCCGCATCTTTACGGATTTCAAATTTGACCCCAAGGCCACCACCGTAGCGACGCCGATCGAGGAGGTCTGGGAAAAGCGTCGGGGCGTCTGCCAGGACTTTGCGCATCTCGGCATCTCGTGTCTGCGCTCGCTGGGGTTGCCGGCGCGCTACGTGAGCGGCTATCTGCGTACGCATCCGCCGGCGGGCCAGCCGCGCCGCGTGGGTGCGGACGCGTCCCATGCCTGGTTCGCAATTTTTTGTCCCGGTACCGGCTGGGTGGATTTTGATCCGACCAACAATGTCCAGCCGGCGGAGGAACACATCACGGTGGCGTTCGGCCGGGATTTTGGTGACGTCAGTCCGGTGGCCGGAATCCTCACCGGCGGGGGCGAACATGAAGTAAAGGTTTCAGTGGATGTGACGGAGGTTTAGTAATTCAATATCGCCCGCATGAAATGGGAAATCGTTCATCGCACGCAATACAACTACTCCGCGCCCGTACGGGAGAGTTTTAACGAAGCGCGCTTGCAGCCGTTTTCGGACGAATGGCAGACGGTGGATCATTTTCTTTTGAAAATTCTGCCTGCCGCGCGGCTGCGGCATCATCACGATTTGTATTCCAACGTCGTCCACCACTTTGAAATCACCGAACCGCACACCTCGTTGCTGGTGGAAAGCCATTTGCGGGTGACCACGAAGTCGCGTCCGGTGCTGGCCGACGACGCCACCCCGTGGCCGTTGGCGCGCATTGGTGAGGCGGCAGCGGAATCGCGGATCTTCGAGTTCTTGCAGGAAAGTCGGTTCGTGGATGTGTCGCCGGAGACGTGGCGCCTCGCATTGGATACCACCGTGGGTGTGACGGACACCTGGCAGGCGGCGCGGGCGCTCATGGGTTTTGTTCACGGCCAATTCAAGTATGCGTCAAACGCCACCAGCGTCCACACCCACATGCGCGATGTGTTGCGCGAACGCCGCGGGGTCTGCCAGGATTTCGCCCATGTGCTGATCGGTTTGTGTCGGGCGCTGAAAATTCCGGCGCTCTACGTCAGTGGTTATCTCGCGACGGAAGCGGCCAGCGCTACGCACGCGTGGGTCGAGGTGTTGATTCCCGGGATCGGGTGGCGGGCGCTGGACCCTACGAACAATCGCCAGACGGACGAGACCTATGTCAAAATTGCCGTCGGCCGGGATTACGCCGATGTGCCGCCGTTGACGGGGAACTACAAAGGCACGACCAATCGCCAGATGCAAGTCCAGGTCAACATTCAAGCCCTTGGTTGAAGGGAACGCTGAGCGCGACTAGGCGACATCTTGTCAGTCAGACGGTAGTAAGCTAAAAGTAACTTGATATGGTTGAATCGAAAATCTCGGACCTTGCGACGCCGTTCGCGGTGAGCCAGCTGATCACTTACATCAACATCAAACTAGCCTTGCTTGGCTTCCCACCGGTGGCGGGTGCAGACGGTGCGAAAGCGCCGGATATCGTGGCGGGGTTCGCCGCGCAGTTTCAGGAAAAGGACCGGCTGCTGGGGCAGTATCTCTGCCCCGCCGACCAGCGCATCCAGACGTTTCTCTACGATTACCTGCAGGATGTCCCGGTCCCGCGGCTGCCGTTGCGCACCTTCACGCTGGATCGCCCCGGCTTGGCCCGCGTGTTGTCGCTGCCGTTGGATCGCGACCTTTTTTCGTCCGACATTGTCAACTCGTATCGCGTTCAACAAGGCGTGTTGCACAATCCTCGTAGCGACCGGCGCACGACGCAGGGAATCTTTCACGTCGTTGAGGGTGGGTTGCCCATTCCGGACGATAAACTCGGCGTGCCGCAGATCACTTTTTCGAAATTGCTCAGTCTCGCGCTCACTCCACCTCGTGAATTGATGCGGCTGCCCTTCACCGCCACGCAGCCGCAGCCGGCGGAAGGCTTCGTCTCCTTGTTGCTGCGCCCGATTGTTTGCCCGTCCGTTCCCGGTTTCATTTCAGAAAAGACGATGGAGATCCGGTTCTTCGTCCCGGGCAATCTCGTGTGCAACCTGGATTTCGTCGAAAGCATTTTTGGCAACGCCGGCGATCCCTTGTTGCCAGAGAACGATGCCGGCCTTGACCCGGAGCATTGGACGGGGCACACCGGCTGCGTCATTCTCGCGCCGCATCTGGTGAAGGCCACCAAAAAGGCCGTGGGCCTCCCGCATTGGGATCAAGCCACGGAACGTCAGCGCCGCGACGGCATGTGCTGGCGCGACGAGAACGAATGCTACAACAACGGCGGCGCGTTCAAACTCACCTGCCGCGATCAAAGCGGCGTCATTGTAACTCTAATCGCGGACAACTATTTCGGTTATTGCAAGAAGGAGGTCAAAACGCAGATCAGTTACGCCGCGAATTTGTTTGGTTTGTGCGAGGAGGAACACGCCGGGGGGGCGCTGGTGTTCCCGGCCTACGATCTGGGCGAGGAATTCAGCGGGGATGTTCACGTGAAACAACTGGGTCACACCTTCGCCGAAGTGGCCTCATTGTATCGTTCGCAGATGGTTGTGAAGCGGGAAGGTTACGCCGTGGACAAAAAGTTCCCCGACATCCTCTATGTGCCGGAGAACGCGCGGTTCGATCTGCACGCTCAACGGGTCTGCTGGACCAACCCCAATGGCGAACAGGCGATCAAACTGTTGCCCGGTCAGACTTACGTCCGACCCTCCGGCTACAAGGTGCGGATGGAAAAGCCGGGTCTGAATCGCGCGTGGCGGTTGGTGGGCGTGGCCGCGGAAGGGGCGTTGTGTCACAAGCCCAGCACGGTTTCGGGCGGGGGCAAATCGGAAATTTCCAAGCCCATCACGGATGCCGTTCTCACGGGTCCGGTATTTGTCGCGGATCTGAAATTGGATCTGGCCCGGGTGGCCGAACTGATAAACCGCGATTACTCCGATCGGTTTCAGGATAAAGCGCGCAGTGACCAACGCGCGGTGCTCGCTCCGGAGCGCTCGCTGGGTTCGGTCATCAAGCTACTTATGCCGGATGAACGGGATTTCACGCCCGAATACAACGCGTGGTTGCAGAGCGTCCCACAATACGTAAAGGAACTGGTCTTCGTGGTGAAGCGCTACTATCAACCCGAGTGGGGGCCGAATTGGCGCGAACATTTCAGTGTGGACATCATCAACGGCACGGCCGGCAACGAGCTCAAATGCGACAATCGCAAACTGGTCACCACGTACCTGCGCGTAGGTTTCGAGAGCGACGGGGCGTGGCGCACCTTTGGCTTGCGAAAGGATTTTTACCCCGCCGCGAAAATTCAGGCGGAGGATGACATCACGGCCTCCGTCGTCGTTCCGGCCTCCCGGCTGAAGCATTTATCCGAGGCGGTTACGTCCCCGGCACTGAAGTTCGTGACCAACTGCGAGCGGCGTTTGTTCCAACGCCCCGACGATGCGATCCATCGCGGCTACGACAAACAGACGGAATCCGATTTTGTGCGGTCGGATAACTTCTTCTCCAACTACGAGCCGCTCACGGGGGCGGACGCGCGCGAGTTGGTCGAGGAAGCCATTGGTTTCAATCAGTTCACCGAGCCGATGCAATCGCTCATCCGGCAGGCGGCGGAAGGCAGCGCTTCCAAGTTCTTCGTCAGCTCCGCCCATCCGCGCCTCGTGGATGGCAAGCCAAGCAAGAACCCGCGTTACCTGCAAATCCGTTCCGACCTTCAGCAGCCGCGCGAAAGCTATCTGGCCGAAATGTCCACCCGCCTGCGTCGGCTCGTTCCGCCGGGCCAGCCGATTCATAATCCCGTCACCGCCGTGCTGCCCGGGCGCCGCAACAACCCGCCGGAAGCCGGCATTCGCTCACTTGCCGTATTCAACCCGATTCATTATTTCGAATTGCCCGAGTTGTTCATGGAATTCATTTGCAGCATGACCGGCAAGTCGCCTTCGACGACGGGAGCGGGTTCGGAGGGTGCGCTGACCAAAGGCCCGTTCAATGCGCTGCCGCCGATCATTGACCTGAACAACGCCCTCGTTTCGTGGTTGCTCACGGGCCACAATGGCTTCGTCACGGCGGCGGGTTGGGTGGGCCCGCGCGTGCGCGTGGATCACGACATCAGTTTGCTGGTGCCTGAAGTGTGGTGTCGTATGTCGCCGGAGGAGCGCTCGCCGGACTTTCTCATCGCCAATCATTACCTCGATCGGTGCGAAGACTTCGAGCTCGCGGGGAAAAAGGTCTTGGCAGGCCGGCTCGGTTATCGCATCAACATCCGGTTCGTTCAAGCATTCTTTGGGCGCGTCTTTAACCATCCGCATGCCGTCTTCACGCCCGGCATGCTATGCCCGGAATTGCAGGGTGAGGAAATTTTTGCGGATGGCATGGACAACATTGTGGCTACGCAGCGGCGGGTCGCGAAGATGTATTTCGACGACGGCAGCATCGTGCAGGCGTGTCCACCGTTGCGTGCACTCTTGCACATCATGTTGCACGACCTCTGGGAGGGCTGGGGACTAGATCATCCCGAGGTGCGGAAGCTGTTCACCCGCGAGTACCTAATTGCGAGCGACTGGTATGCGGCGCGGCTCATGGCGAAGCAAGCGGTGGATCGGGGGCTGTGGCGGCGCCACGTCGAATACCTCGACAAATTTTTGAAACGGGCCAGCCATGCCAGCGAGGCAGAGCGGTTGGGTATCGCGGACCGTTTGGCTGGCGCGCGGCAAGGGCTCGGCGAGGTTGAGGCTGTTGACTACTGGCAGACTCTTTCCGGCACGCTTGGTGCAGAGCCGATGGAAGCCTACTCGGCCTCAGGGACAAGTCGCCGGATGGCCACGAAGAATACCAGACTCCAGGACGAATAGGAGTCCTCCGCGGGCAAGAGAGGAGGCAAATGCAAAGAGAAAGCCCGTGAAAAATGAGTTTGATCAACTTTCACGGGCTTAAGAAATGGTGGAGCCGAACGGGTTCGAACCGATGACCCCCACAATGCCATTGTGGTGCTCTACCAACTGAGCTACGACCCCACCCAAAGCGAAACCACTATACTGCCGCACGCGCCGCAAAGTCAAAACCATTTTCCCCTCAATCCATGATGCTCGAGTCGCCTTGGTGCGTGCGGAGAGGAGAATTAGGAATTAGACGAATGCAAATTTTGCGCTAATCTTCCCTCAAGTTGACAATCAAAAAACTCCCATGGCGACTGAACTAAAACTAAAACTCAAAGAAGGTGACAAAGCCCCGAATTTTACCGCCCTCACCAATGGTGGTGGAAAAATCTCGCTCGCTGACTGCAAGGGAAAAACGGTGATCCTCTACTTCTATCCGCGGGACGATACGCCGGGTTGCACCAAGGAAGCGTGTGGGTTTCGCGATCATTTCGCAGCGTTCGTAAAGAAAGGGGCGGTAGTGCTGGGCGTGAGTGTTGATCCGGTTAAGGCCCACGATAAATTCGTGGCGAAGTTCAAGTTGCTATTTCCGTTGCTCGCAGATGAGGACAAAAAAATCGTCAATGATTACGGCGTTTGGGGTCAGAAAATGTTCATGGGCCGCAAATACGACGGCATTCACCGCGTCACGTTTCTCATCGGGCCGGATGGGAAGATCAAGAAAATCTGGCCCAAAGTGAAGCCAGAAGAACACGCGGCGGAAGTGCTGGCTGCGCTGTAATTGAGTCAGCGCGTCGCTGCTGCAAAGGGTTTCAAGGTGCGGACGAGTTTTTCCAGTTGGCGCTGGGTATGTTCACTGGAAATGACGAAGCGGAAATAGCCATTCGCCGGGCTGCCGGGATAATGGATCAGAGGCGGCAGGATTTTGGCGGCGAGCAAGGCGCGTTGCACCCGGTTGATCTCCTTCAAATCATTGAAATGGAGCGGCACAATCGGCCCGGGGGCATCAGGAATTTCGAAGCCGGCCTCACGTAGGGCGGATTTGATGCAGGTGGAATTCTGTTCCAGTCGCCGACGGAGAGTCCCGTCGCGCCGGAGAATTTGCAATGCTTGTCCAACGGCGAAAGCCAGCGGCAAGGGCAGGGGAGTGCTGCCCACAAAAATCCGGCTGGTTGCAAACTTCTGTCGGAATGCTTTTGAGCACAGAATCGCGCCGCCATAAACGCCCAATGCCTTGCTCAAGGTTATGGTTTGCACCACACGGTCGCGGCTCACGCGCTCCATTTCGATGGTGCCTTTGCCCGTTTTGCCGAGCGTCCCGGCGCCGTGTGCGTCATCGACCAAGAGCAATCCGTCGCGCGGCAGTAGTTTCAAATACGCGCAGAGCGGCGCGACCGAGCCGTCATGGGAAAACATTCCGTCGGTGAGCACAATCGGGCGGGCGCCGGGGCCGCAACGTTCCAGCGTGGTGGCGAAGTGCTCCACCATGCGATGTTTGAACTGCAACACCGGACAATCCAAAAACAGGGCGGCGTCCTGCAGGGCGGCATGGGCGCGTTCGTCAACGAGGGCGTGGGAGAAATGCCCGGCGAGCGATTGGGCGACCACCAGATTCGTGACGTAACCGGAATTGGTTAGCAGCGCGGCTTCGGCGTCGAAGAACTGGGCGAGGTCATTTTCCAGTTTGGGGTAAAGTGCGTGGTTGCCGGTAGTCAGCCGCGACGCGGCCACATTCAATCCATGCCGTTTCAGCCCGTCTTTAACGGCCTGCAATACTTCGAGGTCACTCGCCAGTCGGAAATAATCGCAGCCGGAAAAATAGCTGAGCGTGCGTCCGTTGCGGCGAACGTAGGTGCGGTTGAATTGCTGGAGAGTCTGGGCTTCCCTCATACGGATGGTCATTGGTGGCGGCTTATTGGAGAAGGCGGGCAATCTTCCACCAGCTTTAGCAACTCGTCGGCACTTCCTGCAAAACCTCGACGCAATGTGGAATCGCCTTTACCACAAAGCTGAGGCATTCCACTGCCCCGCGGGGTTTTCCCGGCAAACAGATCACTAGAGCCCGTTCGACCACCACCGCCAGACTTCGCGAAAGGATACCGTTAGGGGTGATTTTCATGGATTCCGCGCGCATGATTTCGCCAAAGCCGGGCAATTCGCGCACGGCAACCTCGCGTACGGCTTCGGGCGTCACATCCCGTAGGGCCACCCCGGTGCCGCCGGTGGTGAGGATCAATTGACAGCCTTTGGCAATTTGCTCGCGGATGGCTTGTTGGATCTCATGCCGATCGTCGGGGACGAGCAATTCATGGCGAACGCCCCAGCCGTAGCCTTCGGCTGCCCGCTTAAGCGCCGGCCCGCCGAGATCATCGTAAAGTCCGCGTGAAGCGCGATCCGATACGGTGATAATGCCGACTTGAATTTGCATAATCCTAATCCTGTTGTGCCTCGGTTGCCCCGGGCGAATGGCGACGGTAATTTGGGGTTAAAATAACAAACTGCTGTTCCACCATAAAGCTGGCTTCCAACAGCGGTTGGAGTTTGCTAGCGGGCAGCCAAACAAGCGGCTGACCGTCACGCCACAATTCGAACTGTTTTCGAGTCATGATTTTGAGACCTCCGGTGACCGCTTCGTTTTCGAGACCAACTTGATGCCGGTGATGCTCATGCTCTTGTCCACAGCTTTGCACATGTCATAGATGGTGAGCGCCGCGACGCTCACTGCGGTCAGCGCTTCCATCTCCACCCCCGTCTGGGCGGCGATTTTCGCCGAAGCCGTGATGACGATGCGGTCCAGGCGCTTTGGAATGTCAAAGTTTACTTCGCAGTGGGATAAGGTCAGTGGGTGGCAGAGCGGTATCAGGGCACCAGTCTGCTTGGCCGCCAGGATGCCGGCGAGCCGTGCCGTGGCCAAAACATTGCCTTTGGCGATTTCTTGACGATTGATAAGCCGGAGGGTCGTCCGAGCCAGACGAATTTCGCCCCGCGCTACGGCTTCACGCTGCACAATTGGCTTGGCGGACACGTCCACCATGCTGGCTTCGCCCCGAGAATTCACATGAGAAAGTCGACTCACGCCCATGGGATAGCGCTTTTCAAGCAAGATGACAAAAACCTTTTCGCGGGCGGGGGTTATGTCGGTTGGTAAAAAATTGCCCTTGCAGTATTTAATCGGTGTGTTATGATAATTCTGTCAGGACGGAAATAACGGAATATAAAAG